>DASXNS010000149.1:0-6287 GCA_036494865.1 Chthoniobacterales bacterium
TTCGGGCGGCGGTCGTTGCAACGTCACCAATGCCTGCTTCGATCCGCGGGCGTTCAGCGAAAAATATCCGCGCGGTGCGCGAGCGCTCATTTCTCCGCTCCATCGCTTTTCGGCACGCGACACGGTGAGCTGGTTCGAAGATCGCGGCGTTAAATTGAAGAACGAACAGGATGGCCGGATTTTTCCGGTAACAGATTCCTCGCGCACGATCATCGATTGCCTGATGCACGAAGCGGAGACAGCGGGTGTGCGGTTATTCACCCGCACGCGAATTGAGAAGGTCCATCTCAGTGAAAATCGCGTCTTCGAATTGAAGCTGAACGATCAGCGCACGATTAGGTGCGATCGATTGCTGCTCGCCACCGGCGGCAACCGTTCCGTCGGCGGCGCGCAGATCGCGGAATCGCTCGGACACAGCATTGTTCCGCCAGTCCCCTCACTCTTTTCGTTGCATATCGCCACGGCATGGCTGCGGTCGCTCCCGGGAGTTACGATTCCGAATGTCGAAGTAACGGTTTCCGGCACAAAGCTGCGTGAACGCGGTCCGATGTTGATCACGCACAGCGGCGTGAGCGGGCCCGCCATCCTGCGACTCTCTGCCTGGGGCGCAAGAATTCTCCACGGCCTGGATTACAATTTCATTCTTCGGGTGAATTGGCTGCCGGATTTCACTGAGGAAACGATCCGCGCCCAACTGCAATCGCTCCGCGAATCAAATCCAAATCGTCTCGTGACGAACTCACCTCTTTCTCCTCTGGCCGCCCGATTGTGGGAACAACTCGCGCTCGCTACCGGCATCGATCGAGAGACGCGGTGGACCACGCTTTCGCGCGCAAAAGCAGATGCATTGGCACGCGCCGTCATCCGCACCGAACTCGAAGTGAATGGCAAATCGCTGAACAAAGAGGAGTTTGTCACTTGCGGCGGCGTCAGTCTGCGCGAAATCAATCTCAAAACGATGGAAAGCCGGATCACGCCTCACCTTTATTTCGCGGGCGAGTTGCTCGATCTCGACGGGATCACCGGCGGCTTTAATTTTCAAGCGGCCTGGACGACCGGATGGATCGCCGGACACGCCATGGCCGGGCGCGAGCCTGGGTTGTTGAAATGAAGCGGGAGAAAATTCAGCAATCCGATGTCGAGCGCGCGCTCGAGGAAGTGCGTCGAGTTTATGCGAACTTGGCCGGGCGGCCGATCGATCGCGGCTGCATGCGGGTGAAGGAATGCTGTCATTTCAAGCTAACCGGCCGGAGGCCTTACCTAACGAGAGGAGAAGCACTGCTCGCCGCTCGAGCTCTTCGCGCAACCGGCCGCAGGCGGTTGCCCGTGAACCCGACGGGCGCCTGTCCGTTGCTTGAATTCACGACCGGCAATTGCATGATCTACGATTCGCGACCGTTCGGTTGCCGGACACATTTTGCGCGGCAGCTGGCGGTCCGTACGCGCGGGCCGAAGTGCTCGATCTGATTCGCCGCTTGGAAACGACGGATACCATGTTGAACGGGGATGGGCCGCGAGACCTAACGAGTGCTATATCCTCAGCGCTCGATCAGTTATGAGTGGAAGAGAAACTCGCGTGAGGAGCGCAATTCGTTACGCTGCCTTCTTAGCCTGAGTTCTCGTCGCGCGTTTGGGCCCGCTCTTTTTCTTTTTCGTTCCTTGCGATTTCGCCAGGCTTTCCTGCAACACTGCCACCAAGTCGATCACCTTAGGAGATTCCTTTTTCGCTTTCGGCTTTTCTTCGATTTCTTTTCCGCCCGATTCCACTTTTTCCTCGATCACTTCCATGAGCGCGTCGCGATAATCATCCTTGTATTTCTCCGGGTCCCAGTGCGAGCTCATGCTCTTGACCAGAGCTTCGGCCATTTCTTTTTCACGTTTTCCCACTTCCACTTTCGTCGGAACGTTGAGCTTCTCCGCATCCAAAAGCTCGTCGGCGAAATGCATCAGCTCCAGGACGAGTGCGTGCTTCAGCGCTTTCACGCCCGCCAGATATTGCCGCGTCTTGATCACGACTTTTGCGATCCCGACTTTCTTGCCGTCGGCGAGTGCTTCCCGGAGCAACACATAAGCTTTGTCGCCGCCTTTTTGCGGCTCGAGATAATACGGCTTGTAGAAATACATCGGGTCGATCTCTTCCACATCGACGAAATCCTGGATGTCCACCGTTTGGGTCGCCTCAAGATCGACCCGCTGAAAATCTTTTTCGCCCAGCACCACGAATTTTCCTTTTTCGTATTCGTAGCCTTTTACGATCTGGTCCCAGGGAACTTCCTTGCCGTCCTTTTCCGCGACCCGTTTGTAATTAACCGGGCTGTGATCCGTCGCCCGCAACAAACGAAACTTCAGCTCCTCCTTTCGCGTCGCAGGGTAAAGCGCGATCGGGATGTTGACCAAGCCGAAACTGATACTGCCTTTCCAGATTGCACGCATACTGAAAAGACTTCGCGCCTCGAGCGGCGATTGCGCGGATGATTTTGTTTATGCCGCCGCTTCCAACGCTTCGCGTTTGACTCCGCGCAGCTCAAACAAACGCACCAGGGTTTCTTCGATCAGATTGTTAGGACAGGAGGCGCCCGCGGTGATACCGACCACGATCGGACCGGGCGGCAGCCAATCCTTCGCGATCACTTCTTTTTTTTCGTACAGATTGTAATGGAGAATTTCGCGCTCGGATAACAAGCGGGAGGCGTTGCGCACGAAATAGGTCGGCAATTTTTCCTCGCCCATTTCCGCGAGATGCGAAGTGTTCGAGCTGTTGTAGCCGCCGACGACCAGCAGCAAGTTCATCCGCACATCGAGCAGCTCGCGCAAGGCATCCTGCCGTTCTTGAGTGGCGCCGCAGATAGTGTCGAAGAAGCGGAAGTTTGACGCCGCTAATTCCGGACCGTCACGATCCGCGATCGCCTGCCGAATCCGGCGCTGCACTTCTTCGGTTTCGCCCCGCAGCATCGTCGTTTGATTCGCCACTCCGATCGTGCGCAAATGCAAATCCGGATCGAACCCGGGCGAATGCGCGTTGCGGAATCGATCGAGAAAAGCCTGTTTGTCGCCGCCGTGCCGAATGTAATCGCAGACATAATCGGTGTCCGGAAGCGTAAGCACCACCAGGTAATGCCCCTTCCCGTCCCCGAGCGCGCGCGAGCTGGTCGCCTTGGTCTCTTCATGTTCGGCCTTGCCATGAATAATCGAGGTGGCGGATTCGCTCGCGTATTTACGCACTCGTTTCCAGACGCTCATCACGTCGCCGCAAGTGGTGTCCACGATCTGACAGCCGCGCTCCTTTATTTGCTGCAAAGTGGAAAGCTCGGTGCCGAACGCAGGCACAATCACCACATCTTCCGGTCGCAAATCGGCGATGTCGGCCTGCTTGTTTTTCCCCATCAAATTCTTGATACCTAACGAGGAGATTTGCTCGTTCACTTCCGGATTGTGAATGATCTCGCCTACGATGAAGAGGCGGCGGTCCTTGAAAACTTTGCGCGCGGCGTAGGCGAGATCGATCGCGCGTTCCACTCCGTAGCAAAAACCAAATTGCTTCGCCAGCCGCACCGTTACATCGCCAAAGGTGAGAACGCCGCCGGCCCTCCGCACTTTATCCACGATGTCGCTCCGATAATGCGACTCGACCTGCTCCTGCACGGCAGTCATCACCTCCGGCGTACGCAAGTTGACTTTCTCGCGCGCCGTCGTGCCGCTGGAGATGAGATTCGTGCTCACGAAGGTTCTGCGGGAATCGACCCGCGCTGCAACTAATCGTCGAAAAGAGGTCCGTTTGGCTTTTGGAAAGCGGCGGCGGAAATCGAGACGCTGCCGGGAGGATCCGGCGTTTTGGAATCGTCCACCCGCTGCACTTTCGGTCCAATGGTCGCATCCTCCGGCTGCGTTTCCGCGATGTTCACCGGCGTGCCGACGCGGACGAGCGCGAAAAATTTCGGCGCGGCCTCGCCCTTCAACCGAAGGCAGCCGTGACTGCGCGCGTGCAAGTGAACGTAGCCTTGGTGAAAGCCGTAAGCCGGCGCGAATTCGCACCAGTATCCCATCGGATAACCGACATATCGGCCCGCAATATTCGCGCCCGCCTCGGCCGGAATAATGCGATCTCCCTGCACCCGAAATCCGTACGAACCGGAGCGTTTGTTTTCCTGTTTGGAATAAATCGTGAAATTTCCTTTTGGCGTCGGCTTCGCCGCGATGCCTACCGTCGTCGCGACAGCCATCAAACAGCGATCGCCTTCCATCACGTAAACATTTTGTTGCGACAACGATACTTTCACCCGGACTTTCGACGGATCACTCGGGCGATGCGCGGTCACATGATAATTGCCGGACGAAATAGAGGGCGTTCCGCAACTCGTGAGGAAAAGCGCGGTCGCGGCGCAGATGCAGAGTAACAGGCGGGAAAGATGTCGCATAGGTACCCATTGCAAGAGCGCATTGAGGCGCTTTTGTCAACCGCGCCGGCTCGTTAGGGAACTGCTTCGAAGGTCAGCGTCGAGGACATCGGCTCCAGGTCTTTCGCACTTTCCTCGAGCCGCCGTTCGAATTCCGGCGAGACATTTGCGTAGAAAGGATAAGCTGCCGGCGCAGCCTCGAGCGGACGATAACGCCAATGCTTATACATCCAGAGCCAGGGCGCCGGATTCTGGCGCACGAAAGGCTCGAATTGGTCCCAGCACGCTTGCGCGATTTCGCGGACCGAAGCGCGCGGCGCGATTTCCACTTTGGGATGAAACACGACCCGATAACGTCCGCCCGGAAGCGGTTCGCAATGCGCGTTGATAATCGTGGCGCCGGTGGATTGATGCAGCCAGGCGTGCGCGAAGGTCACGCTCGTTTTGAGTCCGAAACAATCGATCGCCACTGTGGGCAATTGCGCCGGAATGGTGAGATCGACCAGGATCGCCACCCGCCCGCCGCGACGCAGCGCCTTGTAAAGATGAAGCACCGCTCCTTCTCGCGGAACGACGCGATGGCCGGCCGTTTCGCGCAACCGGAGAAAAATCGGATCAAGCAGCCGGTTCTTGAATTCCTGGGTGATGATCGAGCTTAGTACTCCTTTGAATCCCACCACGTGGCTCATCCATTCGAAGTTGCTGTAATGATAACAACCGAAGATGACCGGACGGCCGGGCTTCAATTCTCCCTCCCAGCGTTCCATGTTTTTCACCTCCACATACTGCGAGATATTTTGACTTGTTAGGCGCGGGCTCCAAAAAAGATCCAGGATCGTCCGGGCGAAATGCTGATAGGACTCGCGTACGAGTCTGGTCCGTTGGCGCGGCGAAAGCGTGTCGCCCAATGCGACGTCCAGATTACTCTGGGCGACGCGACGGCCGGCGCGATCAACTATCGATGCGATCGCGCCGGTAATTTGCGCGAGTCGATAGCAAGCGTTGCGTGACAGGAGCGGCACAAACTTGGTGGCTGCTTTTAGGGCGAGCCACTCGAGACGGTACCGAATTTTTTTCCAAGCTGCGCGCACCGCGCAATTGTAAGCACGCTTTCTTTCGCTCGCGAGCAGGTACAAAATCGGGTTGTGAAATTTTCGCGACGGGCTGCGGAATTCTTCGCGCTCAAGCGCAATCTCGTCCTCCTCCTGGTCGCGACACTTGTGATCGGTGCGGGCGAAGAACTCTGGATGCGTTTCATCCCGAAATATCTGGAGGCGCTAGGTGCGACCATTTTCGTAATCGGACTTTTCGACGCGCTCCGCACTTTGCTCGGCGCGATCTACGCTTATCCCGGCGGCGTGCTGGTGGATTGGTGGGGACATCGACGCGCCTTTCTCGCCTTCAATCTCTTCTCGATCGCTGGTTATTCGCTGGTCCTGTTGGTGCCGCATTGGAGCGCGGTCATCGCGGGAATGTTTCTCTTTCTTTCCTGGACCTGCTTCTCGCTGCCTGCCTCCTTCTCGCTGATCGGCGCGACGCTTGGACCGAATCGGCACGCGATGGGCGTCGGCCTTCAATCGGTCATCAAGCGATTGCCGATCATGGTCGCGCCGATGGCGGGTGGGCTGTTGATAGATCGTTTCGGCATTATCGCCGGTGTTCGGATCGGTCTGGTTGTTTCGATCCTTCTTTCTTCCGCGACTCTTTTAGTGCAACTCCGATTGCGTGAGGATGCGGTCTCCCCGCCGGCTGCTATCGACCGCTGGGCGCTAGGGCAAAGTCTGCGCGGCTTCAATGCGCCGCTGCGCCGTCTCTTGCTCAGCGATATTCTGATTCGCTTTTGCGAACGCATTCCTTTCGCGTGGGTTGTGATCTATGCGATGGATTACATCG
>DASXNS010000150.1:0-4563 GCA_036494865.1 Chthoniobacterales bacterium
TCATGCTGGTGCGCGAAGTGGTCGGAACGAAAACCTGCGGCTCGACTTTCAAGAGCGCCTGCTCACGCAACTTCATGGCATACTTCGCAAAATCCGCGCTGCTTTCGTAAGGCGATTGGGCGCGCGCCGCCACCGCGCTCACCACAATCAGCGAAAGAAATGCGAAAAATCTTCTCATCGAGGCAATTGGAAACCTGTTTTATCCGAAAAACCGCCGGCCGGCAAGCCATTTCCCTCGAAACCCAGCCGACGCTCCCCGGGAGCTGGCTCTTCTTGAGCACTAACCATTCCAGTATCAGGTCCGGCTGACCAGCGTATCGCGCTTATAGTCGCGCTCCGAAAGCTCGGGATGATCCAGGGTAAAGTGGAGACCGCGGCTTTCCCTCCGGCTCAGAGCGGAGTCGACGATCAACGCCGCCACCGTCGCAAGATTTCGCAATTCAAGCAGGTCCACCGAGATTTTGAAGTTCCAATAAAATTCTCGGATCTCGCGCTGCAGATTGCGCAGTCGCGCGCTCGCCCGCTGGAGCCGTTTGTCCGTCCGGACGATGCCGACGTAATCCCACATCAAGCGCCGGATCTCATCCCAGTTGTGATAAATCACAACCAGCTCATCCACGTCTTGCACATCGCCCGATTCCCAGTCCGGCAGCGAAATCGCGCGCGCTGGATGCGACGTGGGATTTTCGCGCAGGCAAGCGTCGCACGCGCGGTGGGCCATCACTAAACCTTCCAGGAGTGAATTACTCGCCAGGCGGTTCGCGCCGTGCAATCCGGTGCAGGCCACTTCGCCGATCGCGTAGAGGCCGGGCACGGTCGTCGCGCCATTCACATCAGTTTTAATTCCGCCGCATTGATAATGCGCCGCTGGTACCACCGGGATCGCCTGCTTCGCCATATCGATCCCGAAGCGAAGACAAGTCTCATAGATGTGCGGAAAACGTTCCTGCAAGAACTCCGGCGAACGCTGGGTGATGTCGAGAAAAACGCACTGCGCGCCCGAGCGTTTTATTTCTGCGTCGATCGCGCGCGCGACGATGTCCCGCGGCGCGAGCGAACGCTGCGGATGATAACGCGCCATGAAATCTTCGCCGCGGCTATTCCGCAAAATTCCGCCCTCGCCCCGCACAGCCTCGGAAATAAGAAACGACTTCGCCTGCGGGTGGAAGAGACAGGTGGGATGAAATTGGACGAACTCCATGTTTGCGATCACTGCGCCGGCGCGCCACGCCATTGCCACCCCGTCGCCGGTCGCGATGTCCGGGTTGGTCGTGTAAAGGTAAACCTTGCCGCAGCCGCCAGTCGCGAGCACGAGGCGATCGGTGCGAATCGTCTCCACTTCGCCGCTGCGCTCATCGAGCACATAAACGCCGAGAGAGCGATCTTCCGTGGCGAAACCCAGTTTGCCCGCTGTAATCAGATCGACCGCCATGTGATTTTCCATCAATTGCACCGCCGGCATCCGTTCGAGTTCGCGCAGCAGAGTCTTTTCGATTTCCAAACCGGTCACGTCCTGCACATGCAGCACGCGTCGTTTAGAATGCCCGCCCTCCCGGCCCAGATCCGGTTCGCGATGCCCGGAGACTTCGCGATCGTCGAAATGCATCCCGAGCGCGACGAGCTCCTGCACACGCCGCGGGCCTTCCATAACGATCGTGCGCACGACCGCTTCGTCGCAAAGGCCCGCACCCGCCTCGAGCGTGTCGCGCACGTGAAGCTCGAACGAATCCTCGTCGCTTGTCACGCAGGCGATGCCGCCCTGCGCCCACGCCGTGTTCGAGTCGGCGCCCTTTCGTTTCGTGATCACGGCGACCGAGCCATGTTTCGCAGCGTTCAGCGCGAAAGTCAGGCCCGCGATACCGCTGCCGATGACGGCGAAATCGAATTCCTTCATGGCAGCCGGATGTTATCGATCAGCCGAGTTTGCCCGAAAAAAACGGCCAGCGCGATGAGTGAATTCGACTGAATCGTCTCGTTAGGCCGCAATGTCTCCCCGTTCACCAGCTCGAGATAATCGATCCGCGCCAGCGGCGCTGTTTCGATCACTTTGCGAGCGGCGTCGATCACGGCCGCAGCGGATCGCTCGCCCTGCGCGGCAATTTTCGCCGCTTCAATCAAAGCCGCGCGCAACACCGGAGCCTGCTGCCGCTCGGCGGCGCTCAGGTAATCATTGCGGGAACTGCAGGCAAGCCCGTCCGCTTCCCGCACAATCGGTCCGCCGATGATCTCGATGGGAAAATTCAAATCCCGCACCATCCGGCGGATGATCGCGAGCTGCTGAAAATCCTTCTCGCCGAACACCGCCGCGTCCGGTGCGAGAATGTGAAACAGCTTCGCCACCACCGTGCAGACGCCGCGGAAATGCCCCGGGCGCGACTTGCCGCAAAGCGTCGTCGAAAGCGAACTCTCCTCCACCGCCACCGAAGAATCCGCCGCGTACATTTCCTCCCGGCTCGGCCGGAAAAGAACGTCGACTCCCGCGTCCCGGCAAATTTCGACGTCGCTCATTTCCGGCCTTGGGTATTTTTCGTAATCGCCTCCCGGCGCGAACTGGAGCGGATTCACGAAAATACTCACCGCGACTTCGCCTTCCCGTCCGGCGGCTTCGCGCGCGATTCGGATCAACTCCAGGTGGCCGCGGTGCAGCGCGCCCATTGTCGGCGCCAGCACACGTCGCTTTTTCCCGGCGCGAACATGCGCTCTTGCGTCCGCGACGGATTGAAAAATCTGCACGCCGCCAAGATCACTTCGCGAAACGTCGCCGCCAAACGTTTTATTCGCCTAACAACTGGAGATCGGGTAAAACTACAAATGTCGCCCTACGACATCGATAAGGCGCGGATCGTCTATCGGCTGGGCTAACCGAAAGAATTTATGAACACCTCAGCCGCGAACGAGAAAAAAAATCCAATGATAAAACGAATCCTGGTCCGCTGTCCCGCCACCGCCAAACTGACTGCTACCGGCCTAACGATTGATGAAGATCTTTACGCCGACACGCCGCTCAAAAACAAGAACCAGAAGCTGAGCTGTCCCCATTGCCAGCAAGTCCACGCCTGGACAAAAAAGGACGTGGTCCTCGCACGCTGATTGAAAA
This sequence comes from Chthoniobacterales bacterium, assembly GCA_036494865.1. Lineage (GTDB taxonomy): Bacteria > Verrucomicrobiota > Verrucomicrobiia > Chthoniobacterales > UBA10450 > AV80. The sequence goes on from DASXNS010000150.1 coordinate 3,098, forward strand.
ACAGCCAGGTTGACAGCGACGGCGTCGAGCGATTACGACTCGCGCCGTGACTTCCCCGGGCGGCAGCCGAAGAGAACTCGACTCGATGGTGGTCGAGATCGAGCTGACGCTTTGCAGCATCATCCAGGGCGTCGCGCTTTATTTCCTGGTTGATAACGCGCGCCTCGTGCTCGCTCATGGCCAGCTCGATACCTGGCCTTACATCGCCGTTGGCCTTCTCATCATCCTGCTCTTTTGGTCGCGCTCGCTCATCCACACCCTCACGCTCATCCGCTGGCCCCTGGAGTTCGTGCACAATTTTTTCTACGTCGCTTGCACGTTAATCGAAGCGCTCGCTTTCACCCGCCTGGCGAATCCGTTCCTCTGGTTCGTGCTGACGGCGCTCTACTCCGTCTTCGTTTGGGCGCTGTTCGCTTACGATTTGCGGATCGTCTCGCTGCGCAAAAAAGACAGCGCCGGTCCGGCTGGCAGCCGCTTGTATGCGATGGTCGCGCGCGATCAGCAGCTCAACATCATCCTGATTATTCCAGCGATTTTTATTTTCAATGCCGGAAGCGCCATCGCTATTTGGGCGAGACCGGGATTTTTTGTTAATGATAAAGGCCACCTTATTTTGATCGCGCTTCAGGGAATCGGCCTTGTCGTCTATCTCGCGTCGGTAATTCGCGCTTTCATTCAGCTCGCGCCTTTGATTTCTGCTACGCGCGCGGAGTGGTGGAATGATGATGAGGCGGCCGGGAAGAGCTAAGCGCCGCGGGCCTTGCGTTCCAAGGGAAGCAGCGCCGCGTAGATCGCTTGGTGGATCGGAGCCGGCACCCCAGCCGCGCGACCGAGACGAACGACCGCGCCGGTTTGCCCCTCGAGCTCAGAAGGGCGGCCGGCCATGATGTCGCGTTGCATCGAGGAGGTGCTGTCGGGCGGAAGACCGTCGATGACCCGCATCGTTTTGTCTGCCGCGTCGGCAGGAAGATTGACTCTGCGCCTGCGCGCGATCTCGACAATTTCCTGCATCGCTTTCATCAATCGCGTGCGCAATTGAGGATCGGAACGAATCGCGCCGGCGGGCAATCGAGTGAATGCGCCGAGCGATCCCCACGGCGTGATAAACAGAAATTTCTCCCAGATCGCAGCGACGATATCGGTCGCGATCTCGCAATCGACGCCGGCCCGCACAAACGCACTCCGCAAATTTTCCAGCCGATCATTTTTCCCCGCCGGCTCGATTTCCCCGAACGCGATAAAAGGATCCGCCGCGATATGGTGGATAACTCCCGGCCGCGTCACTTGCGCGATGATCTTGCACAATCCGCCCACGACATGATCGGCGCCCACAGCAGCGCCGAGCTGGGCCGGCGCATCCACGCCATTTTGCAGCGGCACCACGATCGAGTTTCGGCCCAGCAGCGGCAGAATCGCGGCCGCAGCTTCGTTGACTTGCCAGGTTTTGACCGCGACCAGAACGGCAT
>DASXNS010000151.1:0-1861 GCA_036494865.1 Chthoniobacterales bacterium
GCGACATCACCGCAATGCTCAGCCACGCATCGGGCGAAAACATTTTGGTGGAGCTCGAGATCGCGGGAGACAGCGGAAAAAATCGCATGGCGCTCGTCCAGGAGGTGCAGCACGCGCCCCTCGGCGGCGGTATTTTGCACGTCGATTTTCACGCGGTCTCGATGGACGAAGTGATTCAAGCGGACGTGCCGCTTGAGCCGACGGGAACGGCAAATGGCGTGAAAAACTTTGGCGGCCTCCTCGAGCAGAATCTCCGTTCTCTCGCGATCGAATGTCTTCCCCGCGATTTGCCCGACGTGCTGACAGTCGATGTTTCGGAGCTAAACATTGGCGACTCGATTCATGTCCGCGATATCCCATTGCCGGCCGGTGTGACCACGAGAATTCAGCCGGATCTGACAGCGTTCTCGGTTCTCGCGCCGACGGTCGAGGAAGAGCCAGTCGCCGCTGCAGTGGAAGCGCCGACGGGCCCGGAAGTCATCCGCGAGAAGAAGGAAGAACCGGAAGCGGCGGGCGCGGCTCCGAAGGGCGCACCGGCCGCGCAGGCGAAAGAACAGAAGAAGTGATCGGCCTTTCGCTTGTATTCTGAGCGACCTTGGAACAGGAAGCGTCCCGAATTCGATTGGTGGTGGGACTCGGCAACCCGGGCCCCGAATACACTCGCACTCGTCACAATATTGGATTCGAGGTTCTCGATTTGCTCGGGGCCGAATGGGATCTCGGGTGGCAGCATTCGAAAAGCTGGCATGCCTTCACCGCGAAAAATGACAAAACGATTTTGGTGAAGCCGACCAGTTATATGAATCGCAGCGGCGAACCGCTCGCCACCGTCGCAAATTTCTACAAAATTGCGCCGGAGGAAATCCTCGTCGTGCTGGACGATTTTGCGCTCGAATTGGGGCGGCTCCGCGTTCGCCTGGAAGGAAGCTCCGGCGGCCACAACGGACTTGAATCGATCATCATGCAGTTCGGGACCGAGGCTATTCCGCGGCTGCGCATTGGGATCGGCGCAGCGCCAAGTGCGGGCGCAGTCGATCATGTGTTGGGCCCTTTCTTCGAAGAGGAGCAGCCCGCAGTAAAAAAAAGCATCATGCGCGCGGCCGAGGCGGTGAAATGCGCGATTGACAACGGCGTGCTTTCCGCGATGAACCTTTTCAACAAAATTCCAGAACCATGAAGAACCGTTACGAAGCGCTGCTGGTGCTCGATACCCAGGGCCGGGATGATACCGTGAAAGACGCGGTTGATCGTCTGGAGGCCGAGTTTCAAAAAGAGGGCGCCGAAATCGAGCAGGTCCAGAAAATGGACCGGCGGCCGTTTTCTTACGTCGCGGGCAAACTCGATGCCGGCTATTACGTGAACTTTGTTTTTCACGCTGAACCGGAGCTGATCACGAAACTGCGCGCGAAATTCAAACTCGACCCGGAAATTTACCGGCAGCATTACCAGCGTCTTCGTCCTAAGGTCGAGCGGCCGGCGAAAAAGTTGGCCGAGGCCAAGTAATTCCGCTACAACGGCGGCATGGCCAGCTTCAATAAAGTCATCCTGCTCGGAAATCTCACCCGCGACCCGGAGGTGCGCTACACGCCGAAAGGGACGGCGGTAACAGATTTAGGTCTGGCTGTAAACCGGACTTATACAGCTGACAATGGCGAGAAGCGCGAGGAAGTGACATTTGTGGATGTGACCTTTTGGGGCCGAACAGCAGAGGTCGCGGGCGAATATTTGAAAAAGGGACGACCTGTTTTTGTCGAGGGCCGGCTCCAATTGGATTCGTGGGATGACAAGCAATCCGGCCAAAAACGGAGCAAGCTAAAAGTCATCGGCGAAAACATGCAGATGCTCGGCAGCCCTCGGGGCG
>DASXNS010000152.1:0-2607 GCA_036494865.1 Chthoniobacterales bacterium
AATCTTTCCAGCGAGGTCCAAATCGTTCCGGGTGATGCCCCCGGCGCTATGCGTCGACAAATCCACGGTCACTTTGTTCCACGAGTTCGACCAATCCGGATGATGATCCATTTTCTCCGCAGCCAGCGCCACGCGTGCCATGAATCCAAACGCCGCCGAAAAATCTTTGAACTCAAACACGCGGTGGAGATTTCCATTCGCAACGCTCCAACCCGTGAGTTTCTTCAACTCCGCCGCAATTTCCTGCTTCGAAAGTTTTGTCGCTCCCATGGAAGCCTCCGCCGATGTCGTTGTTCCGCGCCCTTCGCCGTTTCACCGCGATCCATCCGGCATTATCCGCCGCTGGCGCAACGTCGGCAAGCAAGTCCCGTGGCACAGGCTTGAGTCTGTGAGCCGTCGACTTGGCATTCCACCGGATGTTCGTCTTTGTTATGGAATCAGTCGAAGGCTCGAGTCTTGCCGAGCGCGTCGGCGCGGTCAAAGCTGTGCTGAGTTCGTTTTGAAAAAGTTAAAGTGTCGCGTGCCGCCGGGGATGAATCGATCCCACGTGTTCGCAGGTCCTGGGAGCGCAATTCTCCCGAATGGCGTCCGGCAAACCGCCAATCGGGAGATTGGCGCTCCCAGGTTCGGCGATAAATCCCGTTGAACGCTCTTCGCGGTTGCTTTATGGTATTCGCTCCAAATTCCTGGGGGAACGAATCGCCGCCCCGGACGCCGGCGAGATCAATTGAGCGAGACATCGCGACGGAGCTCACAATGAAAAAGAAAATTCGTGCGGTGCAGTACGGTGTTGGTCCCATCGGCGCAGCGATCGTGCGGCTGATGCGCGAAAAAACTTCGATCGAAATTATCGGCGCAATTGATTCCGATCCGGCCAAAGCGGGCCGCGACCTTGGCGATGTAGTGGAGGGGACTGATGCGCCGTGGGGCGTGCCGATCACCGCGGACGCGGAAGAGATGCTGGGCGAGTCGCCGGATGTTGTAATCCACTCGACGTCTTCGTACCTGCCCAGCGTGATGGATCAGTTGCTGGCGTGCCTCGCGGCGGAAGCCTGCGTGGTCTCCACTTGCGAGGAGTTAGCCTACCCGTTTCGCAAACATCCGGAGCTTTCAGCCAAGCTCGACGCAGAAGCGAAAAACTGGGGCGTCGCGCTGATCGGCACCGGCATCAATCCCGGATTCGTGATGGATAAGCTGCTGATCACTTTGAGCGCCGCGTCGCAGACCGTGGAATCGGCCCGCGCGGTGCGCATCGTGGACGCCTCCAAGCGACGCCTGCCGCTGCAGAAAAAAGTCGGCGCGGGAATGAGCGTCGCGGAATTTCGCGCGCAGGTAGCGGCGGGAGCCATCAAGCATCACGGCCTGCCTGAATCGGTGGCCATGGTGTCAGACGCGCTAGGCCTCGGCGTGAACGACATTTCGGAGACGATCGAGCCAGTCGTAGCGCGGGAACGCGTAAAGACCGCGTTTCTGGAAGTGGAGGCGGGCCAAGTCGCAGGCGTGCACCAGATCGCGCGTGGCTATGCCGGCAGCGCCGAAAAAATTTACATGGAATTGCAAATGTTCGTAGGAGCAACGGACCCAGGCGACACCGTAGCCATCGCTGGAAATCCAAACCTCACGCTAACAATCCCCGGAGGCACGCACGGCGACATCGCCACAGCCTCAGTCGTCGTGAATTGCATCCCAGCAATCCTGGACGCATCAGCAGGCCTGCGCACATCGCGCGACCTCCCAATGTGCTTCCTGCCGACCAACGCGAAACCCTGACGAAAATTTCCGATCGCTCGCGTGCGATCGGCGGCGGAAGGATTGCTACAGAAATAAAATATTGATTTCCGATGCGACTCTGGAAAAATCGTGATCTGCGGTAACGAGCTGCGCTTTCCAGCTTTTGGATAACGCGGCGGCGAAGCAATCAGCGTACGGCAGATTAAACTCGGCGTGCAATTCGGCCGCAGATTTCGTCAGGTTGAAATCTGCGCTTACGATCTGAATCGGAAATTGCGAAATCTCGGCCGCCATCTTTTGCGCGGCCTTAAGTCCTCTGGCCCGCCATTCGGAATAGTAGAACTCGCCCCAGTTCACAACGCTCATTAGCAGCTCGGCCCTGCCCGCGAAACCTTCGGCCAGGAGGTTTTCGACTTTTTCAGCGCCGGGGCGGTCCTCGAAAAAGGAGATCGCCGCGCTGGCGTCCAAAACCGCGCGTCTCACAACTCGCGATCCTGGCTTCGTCCCTCCTTCAGAAACTTGAGAGCCGAAGGCTCGCCTTTGAAGGAGCCGCGCAAACTTCGGAGGTACTCTCGCGTAAGGGGCTGCAGGATGATGCGGTTTTCTTCTTCAATCATTGCCACGCGCGTTCCCTTGCGAATCCCATATTTCCGACGCATTTTCGACGGAATCACAAGTTGGCCCTTCGTTGTAACAGTGGAAACCGCGCTTTTCATAGGCCCTCCCGAGCAATCGACCGAAGTTTCGGAGCTCGGACCGCTCAATGTAAGCCGCTACGAGCTCCGACTTACATTGTAGAACAGATTGGGCAATCTAAATTCGACCTTATCGCGGGTGCTTCCAAAAAGTCGCTAGCGCCGAGAAATCCACATCCTC
>DASXNS010000153.1:0-2618 GCA_036494865.1 Chthoniobacterales bacterium
AAAGCATCATCACCGCGCTCGAATATCTGCCCCGCCGGACCGAGACGGATCCGGAGCGGATTCGCGAGCGCACCCGGGAAAAAGAAATCATCAAGCGGCGTTTGGAACGGCGCTGCAATGAAGCGCCCCAGGTGCAGCACGCGATCGAGCAGGCGCTCGTCCTGATCAATGGCGTTCCCGGTGACGGCCGAAGTTTCGATCCGCTCGATGAACTGCTAAACGCGCAATCCTATCGGCTCGCTTTTTGGCGGGTGGCGGCGGAGGAAATTAATTACCGCCGATTTTTCGACGTGAACGATCTGGCAGCGATTCGGATGGAGCTGCCGGAAGTGTTCGACGCGACTCATGGGTTGTTGCTCGAGCTGATCGGGAACGGCGCTGTCACCGGTCTGCGAATCGATCATCCGGACGGTCTTTATTTGCCGGCCGAATATTTCAAAAAACTTCAGCGCGCGTGCGCGACGTCGCTGGCCGCGCCATTTCCGGCGGATGGCCGCGCGGTTTATCTCATCTTGGAAAAAATTCTTTCCGGAAACGAAACGCTGCGGAATGACTGGCCGATTCACGGCACGACCGGATACGAGTTTGGAAAATTGGTTGCTTCCGTCCTGGTGGACGGTTCGGCCGAGCAAAGCGTGACGAAAACGTTCCATCGCTTCATCGGGCACAAGATTCATTTCGGTCATCTGGTTTATGCGAAGAAGCGGCTCGTGATGCGCCTGTCCCTCGCGAACGATGTCAACGTCCTGGGTAACATGCTGGACCGTCTCTCGGAAAAAAATCGCTGGTATCGCGATTTCACACTCGACGCGCTCGCGCGCGCGGTGCGCGAAACAATCGCCTGTTTCCCTGTTTATCGGACCTATGTCGCACCCGGCCGGCCGGTGGACGACGCAGACCGCGCGGTAATCGAACGCGCCGTCACGACCGCGCGACGGCGCAATCCCGCGATCGAAGAATCCGTTTTCGCGTTCTTGCAAGACATCCTCCTTTTCCGTTTTCCTGAAAATCTCGACAACGACGCGCGAGCCGAGCACGCGCATTTCGTTTTAAAATTTCAGCAGTGCACCGGGCCGATCATGGCGAAGGGATTGGAGGATACTGCGTTTTATATTTATAACCGGCTCGCAGCGCTCAACGAAGTCGGCGGCGAGCCGCAGCAATTCGGCGTGAGCGTCGATGTTTTCCATCAGCGCAATCTCGAACGGCAACGCGATTGGGGAGCGACGTTGCTGGCGACTTCCACCCACGACACGAAACGGAGCGAGGATGTGCGAGCGCGAATGGTTGCGATTTCGGAAGTGCCGCAGCTTTGGCGCGCGAGTCTGCAACGCTGGCGGGTGATCAATCGCAAATGGAAGAAAAAAATCGACGAGGCGGACGCGCCCGACGGCAACGAGGAATATCTTCTTTATCAAACTTTGCTCGGCACATGGCCGATGGAACCGAACGGCTCAGCCACGGCAACGGCGAGTGAAAATTACATCCAGCGGATTCAGGCTTACATGGCGAAAGCGTTGAAGGAGGCGAAGATCAACACCAGCTGGATCCAGCCTAACGAGAGGTGGGATTTGGCGATGAGCGATTTCGTGGCAAAGATTCTCGATCCTTCACCAAAGAACAGATTTCTCGCGAGCTTTATTCCCGCGGCGGAGGAAATCGCGCGATTGGGTGCGATCAATTCACTTTCCCAAGTCGTCTTAAAACTGACCGTGCCGGGTGTTCCCGACATATATCAAGGCAATGAGATTTGGGATTTCAGCCTGGTCGATCCGGATAATCGGCGACCGGTCGATTACGAGAAGCGAAAAAAAATGCTCGCTGCGATCACGACGGCCGAACCGGAAGAACTCCTCCAGAATTGGCCTGATGGGCGGATCAAATTATTTCTCACTCAGCGGCTGCTCCATTTTCGTCGCGATCACGCCAGCTTGTTCCTCTCGGGAAGTTATTTGCCACTCACTGTCCGAGGCGAATTTGCGGATTGTTGCGTCGCCTTCGCGCGGGAGCACGAGGGAAAATGGATCGCCGTTTTCGCTCCGCGTCTTTCTTCGCGAATCGGTTTTCCGCCCACCGGTGAAAGATGGAAGGACACGGTGGTGGATTTACCGGCAGGATTCCCCGGCGAATCGGCGCGGGACATTTTTACAGGTCGCGAGCTGCGGGGAGATGGCAGCGCGCTTAAATTATCTGACGCGATGGCGACGCTGCCGTTTGCTGTCGCAACAACCTTAACGGACGAGCGTCATCACCCAGTGCGAGAAGCTGGCGATGTTCGCGAAAAGGTCGGCGCCGAGAGCAGCGAAAGTGATCTGGGCTGAGGCCAGAACGAGCATGATGCTGAGCACGATCAAGTTCATCAGGTAAATGACGACGAGAGAAAAAAAAGTCCCGTGATCGATCAGGTCTGTTTGCTTTTTTGGAATCATCCAGCAGGTGAACGTGAAGTGAAATGCCCAGGTCGCGCCGATCAGGCTATAGAGAAGGCGGCCGTACGGCTGGACATCGAAAAATAAACTGAGCGCGCCGTAGACTCCAATCGCGATCAGGCTGTAAAGCGGGAAAAAATACGGAGCGAGGGCGATCCAGAAATTGTTTCGGTCGGTGACAATGTGACC
>DASXNS010000154.1:0-5255 GCA_036494865.1 Chthoniobacterales bacterium
TGATCGCCACCATGATCTTTACGTGGGGCGCAGCCTTGGCGTGGCTGATTGCTTCCAGCGTCTGCGGCATTAAGCCGTCGTCAGCTGCGACGACCAGAACGACGATGTCCGTTACATGTGCGCCGCGCGCCCGCATCGCCGTGAAAGCGGCGTGACCCGGCGTGTCCAGAAAAGTAATGCGCGTGCCTTTGTAATCGACGGTGTAAGCGCCGATGTGCTGGGTGATTCCACCTGCTTCGCCGGCGGCGACGCGCGTTTTGCGGATCGCATCCATGAGCGAAGTCTTGCCATGATCGACATGGCCCATGAACGTGATGATCGGGCCGCGCGTTTCCAGTTCCTCTGCCTTCGCGATGACTGGTGGCGGCGGTGCGACCACGACCTGCTCTACCTTGTGGACGCCGCCGCCCTTCTCGCGGCGCTCCATCTCGAAAACGTAACCATGCTTCTGGCAAATCTGAGTCGCGATGTCGGGCTCGACCGTTTGATTGACGTTCGCGAAAATATTTAGCGCCATCAGCTCGGCGATGAGTTGATGCGGTTTCAAACCAAGCTGGTTCGCCAGTTCCTTGACGATGATCGGCGGCTTGATGTGAATGATTTTTTGCGGCTCCGCCTCCACTTCGGCGGCAGCCGCTCCGCCCTCAGCAGCGGGCGAAACCACCGGAGCAGCGGGCGTCTCGCTCTTCGGGGGCGCCGGTGGAATTTCTTCGGCAGGCGGCGTGGATGGCAGCGGTGCGGGGCGAATGCGCGAGATCGGCGGCAGGATCGAGCGCCTGGTTGCCCCATCGCCTTCCACCCGTTTTGGCCGCGGTTTCTTTTCTTCGATCAGCGACACTGTTTCCATCGCTGGTCTTGCTGGCGCCCTTGGCGTCTCGACTGGTTTTGGCGGCGGTTCGGCCTGCGGCTGCGATCTGTTTGTCGCGGCTTTAGCCGGCGGCGGCGCAACGGAAGTGCGCGTCGCTGCTCCTACCTTGTGATTTTTTTTTGCGTCCTTCTGTTTCGCCTCGGCCGGTTTCGCGGGCGCGGCGGCGGCCTTGACCGTTTTGCGAGCGGTCGCGGGCTTGCGCGCTGCGGTCTTGGTCGTTTTCTTGGTAGGCATTTTGGTCTCTGAAAAAATTTAGAAATGTCGCCATGGCCGGCCATGGCCAGATCACTTCACTGCGGGGCGGGGGACTCCTGCTGGACGGCTTCATGAATTTCACGCGCCTTCGCTTCATCCACCGAAAGAATATCCACCAGGTCTTCGACTGCGGCGTCGCGCAGACCTTCCAAATTCGTGAAGCCGGATTTCACTAGGGTGAGCGCCTGCTCGTCCGTGATCGGCAGAGCGCCGGCCAACGCTTGCGCGGCCTGCGCCACTTTTTGCTCGACGACGTGAGTGGCTGAAGTGTCGCGGTCGATATTAATTTCCCAGCCGGTGAGGCGCGAAGTCAGCCGCGCGTTCTGACCTTTCTTCCCGATCGCGAGCGAAAGCTGATCTTCATCCACCGAAATCTGAACGCTCTTTTTCTCAGGATCGAAAATCAGATTCTTGACCTTGGCCGGCTTGAGCGCTTCCAAAACAAATTCCTTCGGATCGGAGCTCCAGCGAATGATGTCCACCTTTTCGTTGTTCAGCTCGCGCACGATATTTTTCACCCGCGATCCGCGCATTCCGACGCAGGCGCCGACCGGATCGACTTTTTCATTCGCGCTCGTGACCGCGATCTTCGTGCGGTAACCGGCTTCGCGCGCGATTCCCCGAATTTCCACCGTGCCGTCGTTAATCTCGCTCACTTCGAGCTCGAAAAGACGGCGGACGAAATTCGGATGACTGCGTGAGACGATAATTTCCGGCCCGCGAATTCCGTTTTCCACTGCCACGACATAAGCGCGCAGGCGGTCGCCGACGTTATAATCCTCCACCACCACTCGTTCGCGCTGCGGCATGATCGCTTCGAATTTCCCCAGATCGAGAATCACATCGGAGCGATCGAAGCGGCGCACCGTCCCGCTGACAATTTCACCGGCGCGATCCTTGAACTCTTCGTAGATCATTTCTTTTTCGACCTGGCGAATGCGCTGCATCATCGCCTGCTTCGCGGTCTGAGCCGCGATCCGCCCGAAATTCCGCGGCGTTACTTCCACTTCCACTTCGCCGCCGACCGTCGCGTTCGGATCGATCTTACGTGCTTTCGCCAGTGCGATTTCATCCGCCGGATTCGTCACCTCATCGACCACCAGCAATTTGGCCAGAGCGCGAATCTCTCCGGTCTTCGGATTAATATCGATGCGGAGATCGCGCGACGCGCTTACGCTTTTCTTCGAGGCCGAGAGAAGCGCGTTCGAGACCGCCTCGAGCAGGATTTCGCGTTTGATCCCGCGCTCCCGCTCCAGGTAATCCAGCATGGCAATAAACTCGGCATTCATAAAAGCATCTAGCCCGCAGACTAAAAAGAGTGGGACACCAGCTCCCACTCCCATCAGCGCGGACTAGACGCTCAACTTAATTTTTGACCGGCGCTTCGTCAAGGGGTTAACCGGATCGCGCGGCGCAGCGCTCATTGGACGCGGAACGCTGAACGTCGGACGTTCCATTCCATGTCTCGCGTCGCGAACCTGTTTCTCGTTGTAGTAATCTGGGCCGCGGTCTACCTCCCCGCGCTCGGGTCGCTCGAGATTAAGGGCGAAGAAGGCCGTCGCATTCTGCCCGCGATCACGATGCTCGACACCGGCGACTATCTCGTCCCGCAAGTCGGCAGCGAGCCCTATTATCGCAAACCGCCGCTGGTGAACTGGCTCGTCGCTGCTTCCTTTAAGCTAAGCGGTTATCGAAATGAATGGACGGCGCGGCTGCCTTCGGCGCTGAGCGTGCTGACGGTCGCGCTGGCTTTCGTCATCGTGGCGCGCGCCAGCTTGGGCGCGAACGGCTCGCTCATCGCTGCCCTCATCTGGCTGACGAATTTTGGCATGATCGAGAAAGGCCGGCTGATTGAAATCGAAGCGCTTTACGTCTCGCTCTTTGGGCTCGCCATGATTTGCTGGCTGAGTTGGTGGCGGCAACGCCGTTCCAGTTGGTTGACCTGGACTGTTCCGTGGATTTTTCTCGGTCTGGGGCTGCTCGCAAAAGGTCCGCTGCATTTGCTTTTCTTTTATGCGGTCGTTGTGAGCGTGTTGTATTGTGCGGGTGAAATTCGAGAGATCTGGCGGCCTGCGCATTGGGCGGGGATCGCGATTATGCTCGGGATTTTCGCGGTTTGGGCCGTCCCTTACTGGCGAGCGCTGAGCGGCGCGAATATTGCCCAAACCTGGTCGGTCCAACTCACCGGCCGGCTTACGGGCGACGATTTCACGCTCAGCCATTGGTTGCTGAATATTCCGCGCGGTCTCGCTTATTTCCTGCCGTGGACGCTCGCGTTGCCGTTAGTGCGCGGAGTAAAATTTTCCGCCCCGCTCGACCGCAATGTGTCGCGCGCGCTCAGCTGGGGCTGCGCGATTCCATTTTTCGTCGTCAATGTGCTCCCGGGCGCGCTTCCCCGCTATTCGATGCCGGCTTTAGTGCCGGCCTCGTGGTTGCTGGCGATGACGCTTGCCGCGGGCGAAATCAAGCGCCCTGCGTGGTGGCCATCGGGCGAAGTTCCCGGACCACAAAGGCGCGCGACGCTGGTATTTTACACTGCGATCGCGAGCGGCCTGGCAATGTGCCTGTTCGCGCTCGCGGTCGTTCCGATATTGCAGCGGCGGTCCAAAGTAAAACCGATCGCGGCTCAAATCGATGCGTTGATTCCCGGCGAAGAGCCGCTCTATGCGATCGATCCGGATTTCCAGCCATTTCTCTTTTATTTAAAAGCGCGGCTTATCTATGTAAGCAGGCCCGATGATTTGCCGCTGAGCGCACGCTATTTGCTTTTTCAACCGGAGAAGGAACCCGAGATCGTGGCCAGCCAGCGCTGGTCTCCGCTCCACGCCCATCCGATTACCTCGCTAGAGGATTATCGCAACCGGCGGGTAATTCTCGCCCGAATCGAAAAGGAAAATAAGGAGCCTCTCCATCAATAGAGATTGGCTGCCGCCTTCTGCGCTGGTTGACAACCTGGGGAATCCGCATTGGTTAGCATGCTAACGAATTTCAAAATGGCTCTCCCCGATACCAGCGAGTTTGGTCTGCTTCTTTTCAGCACGGCGCGCGCCTGGCGCACTAAGCTGGATCAGCGTTTGCGCCCGCTCGGCTTGAGCCAGGGAAAGTGGCGGACTCTCATTCACCTGTCCCAGGCGCGAAACAAGCTCACTCAAAAAGAAATCGCCGAACGGATGGGAATTGAAGAGCCAACCCTGGCCGGCTTGCTCGATCGTTTGCAGGAGGACGGTTGGGTGAAACGGCGTGAATCGCCTAACGACCGTCGCTGCAACATTGTGCACCTCCAGCGACGGTCGAAGCCTGTCCTCGAAAAAATCTTCAACACCGCGCACGGGCTGCGCCGCGAATTGATTCAGGATGTTCCGCCGCGCGACCTCGACGCTTGCATTCGGGTCCTTGCCCAGATCCGCAGGAAAGCGGAGGAGCCGGTCCGGGCGCACAGCCGACGCCCCGCGAATGGGCGCGCGAGCGTAGCAGCGAGACATTGACCCGATGACAACCATGGCCCGAGTCAACCTCGCGACGCGTGCCGCCGTCGGGAATCTCGAGCACCGTTTCGGTCGCAAACGCGTTTACCTTGTCGGCGGCGTTGTTGCCTTTGTTCTCCTTCTGTTGCTCGTCCGCGCGTTTACCGGACGGCAAAAACCTATCCCCGCGCCTCCGCCGCGAACGGTCGCCGTGGCCAAGGTAACGCAAAAAGATGTTCCTCTTTATCTCGATGAGATCGGGACCTGCACCGCATTTGAAACGGTGCAGATTCAGGCGCAAGTGAACGGTCAGATCACGGCTCGAAATTTTCAAGACGGCGCCGACGTGAAGAAGGGCGATTCTCTTTTCACGATTGATTCGCGCCCGTACCAAGCGGCGCTCGATCAAGCGCAAGGCCAGCTGGCTCAAGCGAAATCGCAGTTGGTCCTCGATGAAATAACTCTGAAACGTCAGCAGGATCTGCGCGCGAAAAATGTCGTCTCGCCGCAAGACCTCGACACCGCCCAAGGCACCGTTAACAACGACGAAGCCAAAGTGAAAACCGCGGAAGGCGCAGTGGCTGCCGCGCAGGTGAATCTCGATTATTGTAATATTCGCTCGCCGATTGATGGCCGGGCCGGGCTTCGTTTCGTGGACGTCGGCAACA
>DASXNS010000155.1:0-8357 GCA_036494865.1 Chthoniobacterales bacterium
TGAATTCTGCTTTGACCAGGCACCGAAAAAAGGTTCTGGCCCTGCTCCCCGAAAAAAAATAAAGCGAGTGAAGATTTTTATTGCGAAAAAAGCGAGAACGTCGTAGTATCCTTTCTTGTAGATATGGAAATTATGAGAACACCTTCTTCCCTCGGTCGAGCTTATCGCTCGGTTTGTTACATCATTCTTGGCACGGCATCAGCCGCGCTCGCGTCCGATGTAGTGCTGCAAAAAGTGCCCACCCTCACGGTGGAACAGGCGCCCGCTTATCCTCAAAACCTGGCGCGTTATCATCTCGGCGCACAAGTCGAAGCCGGAACGCAAAGCAAACCGATTTCGAGTTTGCAGATCAGTTCCAGCTCCGAAGACCAGAATGCTGCCGAGGCCGCGCTGCTTTGCGATGATCCTACCGTCGGATACAAACTCTCCAGTGGCCTAACGACTCTTCTCGTTTCGCTGCCGAAGATTGAAAATATCGAGACCGTTTCTTTTTTGAATACGGGTGCGCGCGGAGAGGTGACCATTGCGGTAGCGAGCGCGAAGCTTCCCGCAGATAGCCCGCAGTGGCGCACGGCGGTTCATGAGCAACTCTCTGAGGAAGGCATTAAAGCGAAGATCGGGCCGGGCGAAGCCAAGTATGTCAAAGTGACTTTTAATGTCACCCAGCCGGGCCGCATCGCTGGCTTCGGCGTTTATTCTCCGGCCGGCGTGGCAGACTTCACCATGCCGCGGCCGCGCAAGTTCACGGCCCAGGATCATTCGGCCAGCTTCGCGCTGATCAACTATAACCTGAGCGACCTCCACGCCAAAGCGCGCGCTCTTTACGTCAGCTCGGGCAGCGAGCTGAAGCAGGCGAACAACATGATCGACGATCAGACTTCTACTTCCTACAACTTCACTGCCGATGATAATTCACCGACGGCGGTGATCGATCTGGGAAAAGTTTGCACTGTTCAGCGCCTCTCCGCGATTTATTCCGGACGGCCAGGCAGCATCGATTTCTATGTCATGCAATCATTGCCCGCTCACCAAACTGATGGCAATGCTTCAGCGACTTCTTCAGAAAACACGCCCGACCAACTCAAGGTGGATGCGGATGCATTTGCGAAGCTCAAGCCGGTAGGCTCAGTGGTCGATGATGGCAAGCAGGGGCGTGCTTCAGTTAACTTCTCACCAACCGCCGGCCGTTACGTGATGTTGCGTTGGATACCTGCCTCGCACGCTGACAATTCATTCAGCGTCGCGGAAATCGCCGCTTTTGGCCCGGGACAAAATAGTCTTCTTGCGTCGAACGGAAATTTCTCGACTGCGGAAAGAAAGACCCTCTCTGATTCCAAAGACGTGGCTGACTCCAAAGACCTGGGCGATAACAAGGAGAGCCCAGCGGAAGGCCCGCCTCCGCCAGCAGAAGGTCCTCCGCCCGGCTTGCCGGATCCGCCGCCATTCACATTTATTCCGCAGATCGTGCCCACCAGCCCGTAACACTGCGATTGCTTCCAGAAAACTCGTCCTTCAGCCTCAGCTGATCGACGAGTTTTCTGCGTACGGCGATATTGTTTCAAAGACATTGCGCGCTGCGATAAGCAACTCAGAGATTGTCGCGAATGATTTCAAACACCGCCGTGTTATCCATCGACCCTTGCAAACGCATCGTGCCCGGCCCGATCCCAAATGCCGCCATGTCGTCAACTGTGTTCAACGCTGACGGCGCATAGAATGCGGCCGGCTCCTGGGGCGGCTCTGCTACCGGCGCGACTGACGCCGCAGCGGCTGGTTCCTGTGAGGCTGCAAGTTTCGCCGCTCCGTAGGATCTCCCGCCATTCGGTCCCGTGGCCCACGAGAACCAGGGATCGCCCGCCGCATTCAAGCCCAGCACTGCGATCCCGCGATCTTTACGAAAAGGGTGGCCGTTCAGACTCAAGCCACCCATGGCCACATCTCCGCAAACAAAAATGGCAGAGTTGCCGCCAGCATATCGGCGCACCACGGACACCGCGCGATCCAATTCCACCGTCTCGGTCAGCGTATGTTCGGCATTGGTTTTCTCCGCTGCTTTTCGGGTCAGTCCCGCGTCTACCACGAGAAAATAACCGCCGCGATTGAATTGCAGCAGCTCCACTGCACGCCGGACCATGTCGGAGAGAGTCGGCTCTTCGCCACGAGCTTCAATCTGATCTGCAAAGGCGAATTCAGCGTTGCTAAATACACCAAAAAGTTTCGGCCGCCGCCATCCAGGTATCGCCTCCAGTTCCGCTTTTGAACGAACAAGATCAAAACCGTTTCGCCGAATTTCCAACAGCAGATCGCGCTCGTCACGGCGTTGGCCCCCCTTTGATTCCGGCAAAAAATCTGAAGCGCCGCCGCCCAGCGCCAGATCAATCTTAGATTTTTCCAGTAACTGTGCTGCTATCGCGGATGCGTCCTGGCGATCAATCCCATGCGCATAAAAAGCCGCCGCAGTCGCGTCAGTGAGTTTTACGTTCGTCACCAATCCGGTGGCGCGTCCCGCGTCGCGAGCAAGCTCGATCAAATTCGGCAGCGACTTGCCTTCGGCGTTATTTCCGAGCAAGCGATTATTGACTTTCACTCCGGTCGCGATGGCGGTCGCTGCCGCGGCTTGGTCCGGCGCCGCGAAATCGTTCGAGTAATTTCTCAGCAACGCCAGGTGCGGCATCGAATCCAGCGTCAGCAATGAGTCCGCGCCGGCGGCATAAACGCGCGTCGCTGCCAAACGCCCCGGTGACAATCCTTCGCCGATGAAGAGGATAATGCCGAAAGGCCGTTGCACGACCCAGTGTTGAAAATAAAAAACGCCGAAGGCCGCGAAAATGATCAGGCAAAAAAGCGCGAGCAACTGATTGCGCCATTTCATTACGCGGATGTAGAAGCGCGTCCTCCGGCTTGTCAACGAAAGAACCGCTTGTGCGCACCAGTGATCGTCGCCAGACTTCGCCACCATGGCGAAGCCGATCGTGCTCATCATTCGCGATGGCTGGGGCATAAATCCCGGCGGAAAGGAAAAGCGCGAGGAAAATGGCGACGCGACTTTGCTGGCGCGCACACCTTTTCACGACCAGCTTTATCGCGACTATCGCTGGGGAAAACTGAGCGCCAGCGGGCTCGACGTCGGTTTGCCGGAAGGGCAGATGGGCAATTCTGAAGTGGGCCATCTCAATCTCGGCGCGGGCCGAATCGTCTATCAGGATTTGACCCGGATTAATAAGGCGATCGCGGACGGGGAACTCGCCCGCAACCAGGTTGCGCGCGACACTTTCGCGCGCGCCCGCGGTCATCGGCTCCATTTTTTGGGATTGGTTTCGGACGGTGGCGTCCATAGCCATTATGCGCATCTCATCGCTCTCGCGCGGGAAGCCAGAGCAGCCGGCGTCACCGACATTTTGGTTCATGCCTTCACCGATGGCCGCGATTCGTCGCCGACCGGAGGGGCGGCGTTCCTGGAATCATGCACCGCCGAATTAACGAAGAGCGGCGCGCAAATCGCCACAGTCATCGGCCGATATTTTGCGATGGATCGCGATCGCCGCTGGGATCGGACAAAAAAAGCGTGGGACGCGATCGTGCTCGGCAGAGGAGAGCGCTGTGAAATGTCCCCCGCTGCGGCGATCCGCGCGAAGTACAAGGGCGGCATGACCGACGAATTCATGCCGCCGCTAATTTTTTCTCACGCTGATGAGCAACGGATTCGCAACGGCGACACTGTCTTCTTTTTCAACTTTCGAGCGGACCGCGCCCGGCAACTTTCGCAGGCATTTTTGCTGAAAGCTTTCGACGGTTTCGATCGCGAAGTTTGGCCGCAGATCAATTTCGTCACGCTTACGCAATACGACGCGACCTATCCATCGCCATTTATTTTTCCGCCGCAAGAGCTGCGAAAAATCCTGGGCGAGGTGGTCAGCGGCGCGGGTAAACTACAATTGCGGATCGCAGAGACGGAGAAGTATCCGCACGTCACTTATTTTTTTAACGGCGGAATCGAGCGCCCGTTCCCGGGGGAAGAGCGGAAGATCGTGCCATCACCGAAAGTAGCGACCTACGACTTGCATCCGGAAATGAGTGCGCCTGAACTCACGGACGAGGTGATAGCGCGGCTGGGGAAATACGATCTGATTATTTTGAACTTTGCTAACCCGGACATGGTCGGGCATACCGGCGTTGTCAGCGCCGGCATCAAAGCGGTCGAGACGATCGATGCATGCGTGGCGCGAATCGTTCCGGAAGTGCTCGCCCGTGGCGGCGCGTGCCTGATCACGGCCGATCACGGAAACTGCGAGCAAATGCGGAACCCGGATGGCTCTCCCAACACAGCGCATACCACTAATCTGGTTCACCTGCTCTATGTCGCTGAAAATGCGGCGCAGTTTCGGGTTGATGATGGAATCCTCGCGGATGTCGCGCCGACTTTGCTTTCCTTACTCGGGCTCTCCCAGCCGACGGAAATGACAGGACGCAATTTACTGGTTCGCGTCTGAGGCCGCCGCGATTTCATCGCGGGTGATGTTAAAGGCGCGATTGAATCTTCTCGTGCCTGCAATCGCAATTCGTTGCAGAAAACGCACGCGATTTTCCGCGCCATTATCCTGCCAGACCGGTTTGCGCATCAGTTCCAGAAAACCGTTTGACTCGACCAAGGCGCCCCAGCCGATCGGCACTTCAGATTCCTGAAACAACTCGTTAGGCAGAACGAGATAAAACAGATTCGCGCAGCGATAACGCAGGAGGCACTCGAATTTTCTTCCGCCGCTGATTCGATTCTGCAGCGCCGCGAATTCGCTGAGGACACGGCCATATCCGCGATGACCGATGGCCGCAAAATCGTGCGAATCATATTCAGGAAAAAGCGAATCGCCGGTGCGCAGAGTGGGATAGTGAATGCGAAGATGTTTTTCCAAAACTTCGCGGCGGCGGCTGATGGAACGGAGGCGTTCGCGAGCGACCGAGCTGCAGCAATTATCCCGGCGCAGATCGGGCCGGCCCTGCTTGCATTCAAAAATCGCGGTTACGCCCAGCTCCTTCCGGCGCGCCCGGTAAGCCGCGACATCGGCGCGATAACGGCATTGCGGCAGGCTCACTTCCGCGGCGCAGGCCGAGTAACCATTCGCCTGCGCCCAAATCAGTGCGAGCCGTTTGAGACGAATATGCGCCTCGGTTTCGCCGCGCCGAAAAGCTACCGGCGCGTCCATTCCGCCAGCTCCTTCGCCCAATAAGTAATGATCAGGTCGGCGCCCGCGCGTTTGAGCGATGTCATGATTTCGAGGACGGCGGCGCGCTCCTCGAAATAACCTTTCTCCGCGCCGGCCTTTACCATCGCAAACTCGCCGCTCACATGATAAACGGCGGTCGGTTTCCCAAATCGCTCGCGCACCCGCCAAAGAATATCGAGATAAGGCAGCGCCGGTTTCACTAATATGATGTCGGCGCCCTCGTCGATATCGAGCGCGACTTCGCGGAGCGCTTCGAGCGCGTTCGCGCTGTCCATTTGATAAGAGCGGCGATCGCCAAATTGCGGCGGACTTTCCGCTGCGTCGCGAAACGGACCGTAAAATGCCGAGGCAAATTTTGCCGCGTAACTCATGATACCGGTCTGCTCAAAACCATTTGCGTCCAGGCTTTCGCGAATAGCAGCGATCCGTCCATCCATCATATCGCTGGGAGCGACGAGGTCCGCGCCGGCGCGAGCGTGCGAGACCGCGGTTTTCGCGAGGAGCTCCACCGATTCATCATTGAGCACATGAAAATGCTCTCCGTCCCTTCGGGCGACGCCACAATGCCCGTGACTCATATATTCGCAAAGACAAACATCAGTGATCACTATCAGCTCCGGGCATTTTTCTTTGATCGCGCCGACTGCGCGCTGAACGACGCCGTTTTCCGCATAGGCCGAGGTCGCCGCTTCGTCTTTTTCTTTCGGAATTCCGAAAAGCAAGACAGCTTGCAGTCCAAGATCGGCGGCGCGCTGAGATTCCTCGGCGACTTCCGACACAGCGAATTGAAAAATCCCCGGCATGCTCCCGATCGGCCGGCGCGCGCCTACTTTTTCGCTGACAAAAATCGGCAGAACAAAATCGTGCGCCGACAAGGCTGTCTCTCGCACCAGATTTCGCAGACCCGCGCTGCGACGCAAACGACGCGGCCGATGCACCAGTTTTCTCACCGGCCGAGGCTAAGCGTTCGCCGGAAAGGTCGCAAGCTTGACGCGGCTCAGCGATCCATGTAGCGGCTGAGGGGCGGCGACACTGTCCGTTTACGATGCGCGCGGCTGCGAAACAAACGACTGACTATCTGTTGGTCGATATCAGCAATTCTTACACGAAGCTGGCTTTCGCGACCAGCGAGCGGATCGCCAAGACGAAACGGTTGCTGACCAGTGAGCTTAGCGCGCAGTCGCTGCGGCGGATTCTGCGCCGGCGAAAAGTTGGCGTCATTGTCGTTTCATCGGTCGTCCCGAAGAAGAACAAAGTGATCACCGCCGCCGCCGGATTTTCGCGCACGCTTTTTCTGAGTCCGAAACTCGATCTCGGCGTCGGCATCGATTATCCGGCGCCGCGATCGATTGGAGCGGATCGGCTCGCGAACGCAGCGGCGGTGGCGGAGCTCTACGGTTATCCCGCGATCGTCGTCGATTTCGGGACCGCGGTTACTTTCGATGTCGTGTCGGAACGGGGCGATTATGTGGGCGGCGTGATCGCGCCGGGTCTCGAAGCGATGACAAATTTTCTTTATCAACGGACGGCATTGTTGCCGAAGTTGACCTTGCGCGAACCGAAGCGCGCCATCGGCAAAACGACGCGCGAGGCGATGATGTCCGGCGCGATTTTTGGTTATCGCGGTTTAGTGCGCGAGATTTTGATCCGCATTCGCGGCGAAAATTTCCCAAGCCGCAAACCGAAGGTGATAGCGACAGGCGGCTACGCGCAGTTGATTGCGCAAAAGCTTCGGGAGATCGAGGCGGTGCACGCCAACCTGACTTTGGAAGGGCTCCGGATCGTGGCGAATCGCAATCAAAAAGCAATCGGCCCTTAGACGAATCCGAGGTTTGAGAAAAAAACGCATTTTCTCGGATAAAACGGCAAAAATTGCCTTGTCATCCAGGTTCAGCAAAGCTTGTATGCATTCTGGCATGAACATTCGTAAATTCGCGACTATCACGGTTCTGGTTTTGAGCTCATTTGCGGCAAGCAATGTCGCGCCGACAAAGGCGGAGCTCGAGTCGATGTATGACAAGGCCTTCCGCGAGTTCAACGCCAACAATTTCCCGCAGGCGTTGAAGGATCTGGATGCGATCGACGCGCGCCAGCCCGATCTGGCGGAATCGCAAAATCTGCGCGGCGTCATTTTGATGCGACAGGCTTCCTACGATCAAGCGGAAACAGCATTGCAAAAGGCCCTCGCGACTGATCCGAAATTTTGGAACGCGCGTTTCAATCTGGCGGAAATTCCATTCCTGCGTAAAGACTGGGCCGAAGCGCGGAAGCGTTTTGAGGCGTTGCTGGAAGGAAATGCGTCTGAACTGCACGGCGATGCGGCCCAGCTCATCCAATACAAAATTCTCCTGACCTATCTGCTCGAGGGGAAAGAAAACATGGTCGATTCCATGCTCGCAAAATTCGAGCTTTCGCCGGATACGCCGGCGGTCCATTACGCGAACGCTGCCCTTGCGCTTCAGCACAAGAACGAGAAGGAAGCGAAAGATTGGCTGACTGCGGCGGAAAAGAATTTTTCGCCGCAGCTGAACAAACTTTTCGCTGAATCGCTTTATGAAGTCGGCTGGTTGCAAAAACCGGCGGGGCAAACGCGCGCGGCGCTAGAGCTGACTTCCGCCGCAGACCGGGCCGCAAAGGCCAAGGCGCTGGCCGCCGAAAAAGTGGACCAGGCCGAGCAGGCGTTTCAACAACGCGACCTAACCGCCGCTCGCAAGCTGGTCGATGAAGCAGATGCAGCCGATCCAAATCAAGCGCCGATCGTTAATTTGCGCGGTGAGATTTTGCTCGCGCAAAAAGATTTCGATGGGGCTGAGGCCGCCTTCAGGCAAGCGACCAAGATCGACCCGAAATTCCACGAAGCGGAATACAATCTCGCGCAAATTCCATTCAAGAAAAAGGAATACAGCAAAGCGCGCGACCGATTCGAAGCACTTTTTAGCGCGACACCCGCGCCGGGCGGCGACAAGAATCAGGCAGCGCAAATCATTAAATTCAAAATCTATCTGACGCTGTTGCTCGAAGGAAAAGACAGCCGGGCGCAGAAGATGATGGAGCAATTCCAATTCACGGGCGACACGCCGGCGCTTTACTACGCGCAGGCTGCCTGGGAGTTCAAACACAACAACACGTCGAAAG
>DASXNS010000156.1:0-5289 GCA_036494865.1 Chthoniobacterales bacterium
GTGGCGATCACTGGCAGGCGATGCTGTTCCGCGAGATCGCAGAGCCCCTGGTTCACGCGATCTTCGCCGCGAAGAAAGTGGCGTTGGATTTCGACGCAGACGTTTTCGCGGCCGAAGGCGTCGATCAGAAGTTTCGTTCTGTCCCGGGTAGGGTGGACGTCTCGCCCGCCGGTTTCGGCATCTTGCCGAAACGATCTTACAAAAGTTTGCGAACGCGAGACGCCTTCGCCGGCGGGCGAGACGCCCACCCTACCCGGGACATTCAGAAGATCGTCGAACGACATCTCTTCCACTTCCCAAAGCGCCGCTCGCCGATGTTGCGCAAAACAATTGAACGCGCCCAATTCAGCCAGCGTCCGCAATTCATCCTTTGAAAGAGAAACGCGCCGCTTGAAATCTTCGAGTGAATCGAATGGCCGCTCCTGCCGTTGCCGCACCAGATCATCGCCGTGCTCACGACGCAATCCGTTCACGACGCAAAATCCCAGCCGCACACAGTCATCCGAAACAACATGGCAACGCCATTCTGATTCCATGACAGAGACCGGCTTCATCTTCAGGCCATGTCGCCGCGCATCCGCGACGATCGTGGCCGGCGTGTAAAAACCCATCGGCTGATTGTTCAACAAGCTCGCATAAAACTCCGGCGCGCGATGCACTTTCAAATACGCGCTCCCATACGCGAGGATGGCGAAGCTGATCGCGTGCGACTCGGGAAATCCATACAACGCAAACGACGTGATGGACTGAATGATCTTATCGATCATTTCCGGGGCGACGTTGTTCCGCATCATGCCGGCCCGCAATTTTACGCTCACTTTTTCCATCCGCTCTTGCGAGCGATGAAAGCTGAGCGCGCGCCGCAATTCTTCCGCCTCGTTTCCGGAAAAATCGGCCATAATCATGGCGATCTTGAGCATTTGCTCCTGGAAAAGCGGGACCCCGAGGGTGCGCTCAAGCACCGGTTTTAGTCGCTCGTCGAAATAGGTGACCTCTTCGCGTTTCGCGCGGCGATTCAAATAGGGATGGACCATGTTGCCCTGGATTGGGCCGGGCCGAATGATCGCGACCTCGATCACCACATCGTAAAAACATTTCGGTTTCATCCGCGGCAAGGTCGCCATTTGCGCGCGGCTCTCGATTTGAAATACGCCGATGGTATCGGCCTTCTCCATCATTTCATAAGTCGACGCGTCGTCTTTTGGAAGATGAGCCAGATCGAGCGGCCGCCCGCGTTCGCGACAGAGTCCGAATGCATCCTGCATCACCGACATCATGCCCAGGCCTAACAAGTCGACTTTGACGATGCCGAGATCTTCGCAGTCATCCTTATCCCACTGCGCCACAACCCGCCCGGGCATCGATGCATTTTCCAGCGGCACAAAGGAACTGAGTTTCCCCTGGCAAATAATCATCCCGCCAGAGTGCTGGCCCAGATGCCGCGGCAATCCGTAAATCGCCTGATACAACGAGATGAAGGCCGGCATCCGTGGATGCGCCTTCGGCAAACCGGCCTGTTCGATTTGCGCGGCCAGATCGAGGGTATGCGGAAAGTCGCCGCTCGCGAACAAATGGGAGAAACGATCTAATATATTAGATGAGAAGTTTAACGCTTTGCCGATTTCACGGGCGGCGCTTCGGCCCCGATATGTTATGACGTTCGCCGTCATAGCCGCGCCCTGTTTGCCGTAACGCCGGTAAACTTCCTGAATCACGCTTTCGCGCCGGTCGCCGCTGGGGAGGTCGAGATCGATGTCTGGCCAGCCTTTCCGGTTTTCGCTCAGAAAACGCTCGAAGACCAAATGATTGCTGACCGGATCGACCGGCGTAATCCGGAGGCAATAGCAAACCGCGCTGTTCGCCGCGCTGCCTCGCCCTTGCACCATGACATCGTGTTCGCGGCAGAAATTTATGATGTCCCAGACGATCAAAAAATATCCGGAGAACCCGAGCCGCGTGATGAGGCTGAGTTCTTCTTCCAGCTTTCGTTTCACCGCCGTGCTGATGGAGCTGTAACGTTGTTGCGCACCGAAGAGAGTGACGGTGCGCAAGAATGAATTCATGTCGTGCCCGTCGGGAACGGGAAACGACGGGAATTCGTAGCCGATGTTTTCGAGTGTGAACTCGAGGCGATCGGCCAGGCGTTGCGTGTTCTCGATAGCGTCGGGGCGATCGGCGAACAACGCCCGCATTTCGGCGTCGCTCTTCAGATACCGCTCGGCGTTTTGAGTGAGCAGTTTGCCGGCGGCATCGAGATGGGTGTGTTCGCGGATGCAGGTGAACACGTCGAGCACCTGGCGGCCGGAGGGACGCGCGTATTGGACGCCATTCGTGGCGATCACTGGCAGGCGATGCTGTTCCGCGAGATCGCAGAGCTGTTGGTTCACGCGTTCTTCGCCGCGAAGAAAGTGGCGTTGGATTTCGATGTACACGTTTTCCCGACCGAAGGCGTCGACGAGTTGTCGTGTCCTGTCTCGGGTAGGGTGGGCGTCTCGCCCGCCGGTTTCGGCATCTTGCCGAAACGATCTTGGAAAAGTTCGCGAACGCGAGACGCGTTCGCCGGCGGGCGAGACGCCCACCCTACCCGAGAGTGCAACTAACCCATCTGCAAATTCCGACAGCTCTTTCCATCGAATCGTACACTCGCCTTTCTCGGCGCTGCGGAGATGCGCCTGGGTGAGGAGCTCGCACAAATTTTCGTAACCGCGGCGATCTTTCACCAGCACGGGCAACACGCTCCCGTCCTCCATCGTGAACTCCGCGCCGACGATCGGACGCACCCCGTGCTCGCGCGCGGTGACGGCGAATCGTTGGGCGCCATAAACGCCATTGCGATCGAGCAATGCCATCGCCGGCATTTCCAGGTCGGCGGCGGTTTCAGCCAGTTGCTCTGGAAAAGAAGCGCCGCGTAGAAAACTGAACGCGCTGCACGCATGTAATTCGACGTAAGACATGCGCGTGGTCGCTAATCATAAATTCCATCGAGTTGCCATCGCCCCTGATGGGAATGGCATTGGCAGAGTGTGCCATTTTCCAATTCCAAATCCCATTCCGCGCGGTCCCAGGCTTTTTCGTCCCACCAATTTCCCGAAAGGCGATAAGGCCCTTTCCGCCCCAGCACTGCGCCGCGAATTTCACCGCTCTGAAAATGCGCCGGTCCGTTTTTCTCCAGCAACCTTGAAGCTGATAGTGGCGAACGAAATCGCCGCAAGGCACAAGTGGGCAACGGTTCCACTTCGCCCGCTCTCTCCTTTAACTGCCAGGCGAACGCTTCCATCCGGAACGCGTCAGGCCGATGCGTCTCTTCCAAAATCGGCGTGCCCACGCGATCGGCGCCGAGCAGGCCGGTTAAGCGCGCCAGAGTCTCGGAAAGCCGCGCCGGGTCGCGCAATGCGGTTTCAAACAGATTGAATTGTTGATAGGACGGTCTGGTTGGCTGGGCCTTCAGCGCCACCGCGCGGATGGGAAAATCCGATTTAAAATCTTCCAGATGGGTGTGGAGCATCCGGAAAACAATTTCGACGTTGTTGCTCGGCTCCGGAATTTTGAATTGATGCTTGTAAGAGCTCTTGTCGTTGAAGGTTATTTCCAATTCCAGCTCGCTCGCGACGAAGTAAAGCGCCTCGAGCCGGAGAGACAATTGCTGAAGAAATCGGCGCAGCATGAACAGAAGTGGCTCGACTGTTTCGATTTCATTTTCGAATTCGAACGACTCTGCGAAAGATTCGGGTGGCGCAACCAGCTTCAGGAGACGCGTGCTTTCCCCTTTCGCTCGTTCCCATAATTCGAGCCCGATCAGTCCAAGCCGCGCGCCCAAGTCATTCTTATCCAACGCAGCCAACTGTCCCACAGTGTGAATACCCCAGCGATGTAAGATATCTAATACATCACTAATGGTGGCTTCTTTTGATATATTAGATAACTTAGACATCGACTAATTTATTTATTTTGTGATAAGAGACGCGCTTTCGTTTCGGCCGGAAGCGAAGAATTAGCGAGCCAGGCCGCGGCGTGATTGGCATCCTCCCGCAGCCAGGCGGCGGCGACCGTTTCCATCTCCTGGTCGCGGAGATTTTGATTACCGATCGACTGGGCCCATTGCGCTGCGGCCTGGGGATCGGAAGAAATAAGCCGGCCGGCAAAGGCAGTGACAGCGGCGTCGCGCGATTCTCCTTCCGGCAATGTCCCCAGCCAGATTCCAGCTTGGCCGGGATCGCTCTGCGACCAGCGATTGATCACGTTCTGGAAAGCTTGCTGGCGGCTTTTGCCTTCGGGAAAAGAAGCGGCCCATTTACTCGCCGCCTGCGGATCGCCGCCCGCCCATTGCCAGGCGATAACAGCAATCGTGTTTGCTTGCGCATCTGTTGACGACAAACGCGAGACCAGTTTCGCGGCTTCGCTCGGATCCGACTCCGCGATGACCGCGATCACACCAGGCAAAACTTGATCGCGTGCGGTTGCCTCCGATAAATTTTGCGCCCAGGCGAGAGCGGCTTCCGGATCATTATGGGCCCATTGCCGGGAAACATTCTCGAGCAAACTCTTCCGGTTTTCTCCATCGCTGGTCCGGAGAGCGAAATCAGCCGCCGCTTGCGGATCGGCTTCGCTCCACTGCGAAATAATATTGGCGAGCGCATTTTGGCGGGCCGGACCTTCCGGAAGTTTCTGCACCCAACTGACGGCGCTTTGCACATCGCTGTTCACTAATTGCAGCGCAATCGCCGTGATTGCTTCTTCTTGATTTTTTCCCGATGGAAGCGCCGCGATATATTCCGCCGCTGCGGCCGGCTCGGATTGCACCCAGCTGGCGAGAACGGCACGCAACGCATTTCGTTGCACATCGCCGGGCGCTAAATCCTGCGTCCACTTCAAAGCCGCGCGCGCATCGATCAGGGCCCATTGGCGCGCGATGTTGCCGATGGATTGATCGCGAATCGAGCCCGGAAGTGTCGTGATAATCGAAGCGGCTTTTTGCGGATCTTTGTTGGCCCAACTCGATAAAATATTTTGCAACGTGATGCTGCGCCCCTGGCCGGGCGGCAAAGTGTTAGCCCAGGCGAGAGCAGCTTCGGGATCCTGGTTCGCCCAATTGGAACCGATCACTTGGAGAGCGCTGTCGCGTTGAGAGCCAGCCGGCAATTGGATCGCATGTTCCGCCGCCGCCACGGGATCGATCGCCGTCCAGCGGCTGAAAATCGGCCAATAAAGACTCTGACGATTGCGCCCCGCAGGAAGAGTCTGGAGAAAAGCCAGAGCGGCTTGCGGATCGCGATCGGCGATGGTGGAGAC
>DASXNS010000157.1:0-4704 GCA_036494865.1 Chthoniobacterales bacterium
TCAAAGGCAAACAGCCGGCTTGGATCGCGACTTATCTCGATGCGGGTAAACCCGCTGAGCTGATTGAATTTTCGCGGCAAAAATCATTCCGCGATGATTTGCCGCGCATCATTCGTCCCGATTTGATCCTCACCGATTCCGGTTACACGATCGCCGAAATCGATTCGGTGCCCGGCGGCATCGGTTTGACCGGATGGCTGAATGAAACTTATTCCGCGCTCGGCGACGACGTCATCGGCGGCAAAGAGGGAATGATCGAAGGCTTTCGTAATTTGCTGCCGGACGGCGGCGACATCGTCATTTCGGAAGAGTCATCCACTTATCGCCCCGAAATGAATTGGATCGCTGCTCAGCTCAACGAGCGAAATCCCGGAGGCGAATGGCGCGTCGCGCGCGCTGAAACCTACGAACCGGTCGCGGGTCGAAACGTCTATCGCTTTTTCGAACTGTTCGACCTTCCAAATCTGCCGCGAAGCGAAGGATTGATGAATGCGGCGCGTGAGGGAACGGTGCGCGTAACGCCGCCTTTCAAACCTTATCTCGAAGAGAAAATGTGGTTCGCGCTTTTTTGGTTGCGGCCCTTGCGCGAATTCTGGCGGCGCGAGCTGGGCGAAAAATATTTTTTGAAATTGCAGGAGGTCATTCCCTACACCTGGCCGCTCGATCCCACGCCGCTACCGCAGCACGCAGTCATTCCGCGTCTCGAGCTCCACGATTGGCGCGAAGCCGGAAAGCTCAGCCAGAAAGAGCGCGATCTTTTGTTGAAGGTAAGCGGCTTTTCCCCGCTGGGGTGGGGGAGTCGCGGAATTATTGTCGGCTCGGATACTCCGCAGGCGGAATGGGAACGCGAAATCGAAAACGCACTCGCCGCTTTCCACACTTCGCCGCGCATCATGCAACGTTTTCATAAAGCGCGGCTGATCGATCATCGGCATTGGGACAACGCGAAGAACGAAATGAAAACGATGCGCGGCCGGGTCCGTCTTTGTCCTTATTATTTTGTCGAGGAGACCACGATCACAATGCGCGGCGCGCTCGCCACGATCGTTCCGGCCGACAAGAAACTCCTTCACGGAATGCGCGACGGCATTCTCGTACCGACGCGAGTCCAGGCGGCGTAAATTCAGATCGGCAGCTGCATGGCCACCGGCGAATGGATTGAATCGCACGTTCCAGCGCGACTCGACCGGTTGCCTTGGAGCCGCTGGCATTGGCTGATTGTCATTTCGCTTGGCGCGACCTGGATTCTCGACGGTCTCGAGGTCACGCTCGCCGGTTCGCTCGCGGGTATTTTGACCCATCGCGAAACGCTGGGCCTCAGCGACGCGCAAGTCGGAGCGAGCGCCACTTTCTATCTCGCCGGCGCGGTGGTGGGCGCGCTTCTCTTTGGATACTGGACGGACCGGCTGGGGCGGAAAAAATTATTTTTCATCACGGTTTCCGTTTACCTCACGGCTACTGCGCTCACGGCGTTCTCGTGGAATTTCGCCAGCTTTGTATTTTTTCGTGCGCTCACCGGCGCGGGAATCGGCGGCGAATATGCCGCGATCAATTCAGCGATCGACGAATTAATCCCGGCGCGGGTCCGGGGCCGCGTCGATTTAATGATCAACGGCTCCTACTGGATCGGCGCAGCGCTTGGGTCCGCGGCGACAATCGTGTTGCTGGATCCGCGGCGCTTGCCGGTTTGGCTCGGCTGGCGGTGCGCGTTTGGGATCGGCGCGATGCTCGGTCTCATCGTGATTTTTTTTCGCCGTTGGATTCCGGAAAGCCCGCGCTGGCTGATGATTCATGGGCGTAACGCGGAGGCGGAAGAAATCGTGCGCGACGTGGAACGCACGATGGCGGTGCTTCCGCCGCCGGACGATACGCCCGCCCGCATTCGCACCCGCACCCATACGCCCTGGCGCGAGATTTGGAATACGATCGCGCATGAACATCGGCGTCGCTCTGTGCTCGGATTCGTATTAATGCTGACCCAGGCATTTTTTTATAACGCGATTTTTTTCACCTATGGTTTGGTGCTGATGCGTTTTTACGGCGTGCTCTCCGAAAAAGTGGGTGGCTATCTGCTGCCGTTTGCGCTCGGAAATGTGCTCGGCCCATTGTTGATCGGGCATCTCTTCGATACGATCGGTCGCAAACAAATGATCACGGCGACGTATGCTGCCGCCGGCGTTTTGCTCGCGCTGACCGGCTGGCTTTTTCACGCTGGAATACTGACCGCGCAAACCCAGACGCTCGCCTGGACGATCATCTTTTTTGTCGCGTCGGCCGCGGCGAGCTCGGCTTACCTCACGGTGAGCGAAATTTTTCCGCTGGAAATTCGCGCCCTGGCGATCGCAATCTTCTATGCATTTGGAACGCTGGCCGGCGGCGTTGGCGCGCCGGTCTTGTTCGGCTGGATCATCGGCACCGGATCGAAGGACGCACTTTTTGCCGGCTATCTTGTGGCTGCGATTCTGATGATCATCGGCGCGGTCACCGAAGCATGGATCGGGGTTGCGGCCGAGGGAAAATCCCTCGAAAGCGTAGCAACGCCATTATCCGCCCGATAACCTAAAAATTTTGTGAAATATTTGCTTGCCTTCTGCGTTCGCGATTGGGTATCACAGCCAAGTTCTGGGGGGAACAAAACGATTGGGCACCGCGAGCTTTCGCTCCGGTGCCCAATTGCATTTTAGGCCACGCTATTTGCAGCTGACGAGAAGCTCCCGAGTATAAAACGATCCGGCCGGAGTCAGCAGGCTCGAATTCAGACAGAAGGATTCTACCCGGACCAAGCCGGCATCGTAATTGGCATGCGCTTTCAGGAATGGCCGCACGGATTCAGCGGAAACATCACGGCATCGCGCCAGAGTGATGTGCGGATGGAAGGCGCGGAGATCGGGCTCGAGACCGGCGTGGAGGGCAGCTTCCTGCACGCGTTTATACAATTGAAAGAGATGCGGATGGCCGGGACCTACGCCGACCCAAATCACGTTCGGGCGGCCTTTGCCCGGAAAACTTCCGAGACCGATGATCGGGAGAAAAAACGGTTTCCAAGAGATTGCCGACAGATTTTTGCGAAGCGCTTCTTCCGCTTCGCTCGAGGTGTTGCCGAGAAAACTCAGGGTGAGATGCATCTGCTCGGGCGCGAGCCATCGCACGCCGCGCAGATGCGGATCGAGCCGGGCAAGGAGTTGGGCACTGGTCGAGGTAAGTTCGATGCTGACGAAGAGCCGCTTCACGCGCCGCCCGATTCTACGATGGGACGTCGCCGCCGCTTTCATTGTTCCGCGCGGTCGCTCGATCGGCGAAACGCATCAGCCACGGCGGCACAGATGCTTGCGCGCGACTCTCCCATCCGGAACGCAAAACATCTCCTTCCGAACCGACCGGCGCGGGCAGAATCGCATTGAGAATTTTCATGGCAATTCCCGAAATGTTTGGGAAACACGCGTTCCCGATGATTGCTGCGCGCGGGAGGAGCGGAATGGTGAGCGAAGGCAGGCCGAGCCGGCAGGCGGAAATAATTTTGGCCGCGGCGCGCTCGGCTTTGATTGAAACAAGTGGCAGCGCCGCAGAAATTGTGAACCAGCCATATTCCGCGCCGTGATTGCCTTTGAATTTTGCATTCACATGCGAGCCGGTGCGCATCATTCCGGGCGCCACCGTCGTGACGCGGATGTTGTCGCGCGCCAGCTCCGCTCGAAGAGAATCGGACAGTCCGACGAGCGCGAATTTGCTGGCGCAATAGGGGGCCAAATGCGGCACCGCGATTTTGCCCCCGATGGAAGCGATGTTGAGGATGCGGCCTTCGCCGCGACGCCGCAGATGCGGAAGAGCCTGCATGATCAAATGATAAGGCGCCCAGAAATGCAGGTTCATCGCGCGCTGGAAATCTGCGCGCTCCATGTGTTCGAGGGGGCCGACCTCGATAATTCCCGCGTTGTTGATCACGAGATCGAGCCCGCCAAAATGATCAACGATTGTTCGGACTGCTGCATCGATTTGCGCGCGATCGAGTAGATCGCAGGAGACCGTAAGCACTTCGCCGCCGCGCTGCGCCAATTCCGCGCGCGCCCGCGCCAATTCAGCCGGATCGCGGGCGAGGAGAGCGATGCGGGCGCCTTCTGCGCAAAGTTGCCGCGCAAGAATCAATCCGAGCCCGCGCGATCCGCCGGTGATAAGGACGACTTTGTTTGCGAAGGAAAAGCTGCGCCGAGTCGCGCGCGCGATTGCACAACCGGCAAGCGCCACTCCACCAAGAGCGAGGAGGAGCGAACGCTTCATCGCATCTGATTCGGATCAACGACTGGGAACGGATTTGAAGCTAGACGCTCGATCCGACCGGAATATTTTCTGCGGCGCGATCGCCGGCCGGTTTCTTCACACAAAAAGCGAGAGCCGCGCCGATAAAACAGAGAACGGCGCCGACGAAAAATGGTGTGCGACCGTATTGGGTCAGCGGCTTTTTCAGATCGAGCATCAAAAGCCATCCACCGAGAAGCGGACCGAGCAGCCGGCCTGTGCTTCCGGCCGATTGCATCACGCCGAGCGCGCGTCCCTGCCAGCTTCGATCGATCATTTGCGAAGCCAATCCACTGAGAGGCGGACTGGCGAAACCGCTGCCGAAGGAAAGACCGGCGCAGACCAGCAGGAGCAGCGTGAGATTCTCGCTGAGCGGCAAAAGCGCGAGTGAGGCAGCGGTCAATAACATGC
>DASXNS010000158.1:0-3048 GCA_036494865.1 Chthoniobacterales bacterium
GCTGCAATTCGCCGAGGGCCTTGGTGTTTCCAAGCAGGATGTGCAGTCGTCGCAAAAGTGGAATGAAACTTCGAACCTGATCGACACTTTCCGCTCCGTTTGCTCCGAGGGTTCAACTGCGGAAGGGATCGCCGCTCTTTACGCCTACGAGAGCCAGATTCCCGCTGTCTCGGAATCGAAGATCAAAGGGCTGATCGAGAACTATCAGATGACGGAGCCGCGCGATTACCAGTACTTCGCTGTCCACGTTGAAGCGGATCGCGAACATGCGGCTGCGGAACGCGCGTTGCTCGCTCAGCAGGTGACCGATGTCAACGCCGCCGCCACTGGGAACGCCGTCGATCGGATTCTCGAGGCGCTTTGGGAAATGCTTTCGGGCGTCTGCCGCCGCCATGCGATTGCCTGCTGCTGATTCGCGGATCGTGGCGATTTTGCGTTAACCTATCTGGATAAAAGCAGAACCGCGTTGACGGCGCGATGATCGCTCGACTGCGATGAAGTGTTGGCGACCCAGGCTCTGTTCAGCGTCGCGCCGCGAAAAAAGATGTGATCGAAAGCTGCGGCGGGATAGCGCCCGTCGGGAGGCACAGTGACGCGCGAAGAAAAAGGAATTCGTTCCCAGATCCAATTGAAACCGGCGGCTAGTAAGTCCGGCGCGGTTTTCTCACTGGCGAAACGGCGATCGTCCGGCGCGGTATTGAAATCGCCGCCCACGATCCAGGTAAGCGTGCCCATCTTTCCATAGGCGTCATTCATCGCCTTCATGTGGGAAAGCAGTTGATGGATCGATTCCTCACGGATGCGCATGTCTTCCCCGGCGTCGCCGCGATTGCTTTTGAGATGCAACGCGTAGACGAGAAGGACACGGCGCGGCGATAACTGATAAGCGGCAAATGCGAAACCGCGCGGCGGAACGATAACGCCTCCGGGTTTCCACGATTCGGCCCATGCGCTGATCGGTTGCAGGCGGCTCGCGATCGCGACCTGCTGCGTATCTTTCTGGCCTTCGCGCGGCGGAAAGTTGGAGCAGACGTCAACTTTGAATCCATTCAACGGTTGGACGGCCAGCGCTGCGTGTTGGAAATCGCGCACTTCCTCCAGGCCCATCACATCGGGGGCAAGCTCGGCAATGTCGTGATGGACCGAGCTGATCTGACGTTCTTCCTCCCCGTGCGAAGCGTTAGGCCGCCGGCCCGGAAACCATTGAATATTCCAAAAAGTTGCAGCGACCGATATCAAAGAGGCGTCCGTCCGAGCGGGCGTCGCCAGGGGCGGGAAAGGCCACGGACTGGTCTCGGCGAGAAGTGCGCCCGCCGTGAGCGTGCCTAACGACCAGAGAATAATCCGCCGCGCGCCTTTCGCATCCATGAAGAGAGCGTAACGTCGAAGAAGAGGGGACGCGAGACGGTTGCTTGGCAGCATTTCGATCTAGGCGCACTGAAGAGAAAGCGAAAAATTGCCTGGAGATTACACGCGCGCGGGGCTCGTGAACCGAATCCATATTACACGCTTCATTTGCGCGCTGTTATCCGGCGCCTTTCTCGATGAAACCTGGAACCGTCACTCACACTATCGCGGTCTTGCTGTCGTCCGTCTCGGCGCTTTTCACTCAAAGCGCGCCGGCCGCGGTGCCGACTGCGAAAATCAAGCTGAGCAAAAAATCCAACAACCTGCAGGACGAGACATTGCTGAGAGTGGATCCGATCGCCTACTCGCCCGCGATCAAATCTGGCCCGCCGCTGGCAAATCCAGGGGAGCATTTTCCCTGGAAGAAAGAGATCGTCACGACGGTTTTTTGGATTGGGGAAAAGCCGAGCGGAAATAATCCGACTCCAAATCGTTCCAGCTCGTGGGATGCTAATTGGACGAAAAATTACGGCGGCTTCGATGATCCCGATCCGGCGCATCGGCACGATCTGATTCCGGTAAAATTCACCCCGCGCCAGAATCCATTTTATTGCGCGCTGCCTTACAACGACAAAGCAAACAGCGGCCATCGCCCCGAGGCGCCGCGGGTCGTGCCCTGGTTCCGAGAAGCATACCAGGGGCCGGGCGTCTCCACTTGCAAAGGGCGCTGGATCGCGATCCGGAAAGGGAATAAGACCGCGTACGCGCAATGGGAAGACGCGGGTCCATTTCGAACCGATCACTGGCAATACGTTTTCGGAAATGAGCGGCCAAAACCAAACTTGAACAAGGGCGCCGGGCTGGATGTTTCGCCGGCGATCCGCGATTTCCTCGGCTTGCAGGAAACCGATGTGACTGACTGGAAATTTGTGGAGTTCAGCGAAGTGCCGCACGGTCCGTGGTCGAAACTGGGGGACAACAACACCTTCGTGATGAATCAGCGCGCCACCATGAAAACGATGGCGGAGGGGCCGAAGCGCGGCGGCGTCACCATCCTGCCCTAAAACCAGCGGGAGAATCAGAACGCTTCGCTGCTTGTCCTCGCCAGAGATCGCAGCTGGCGGGCATCAATGAGGAGACGCGCTCGCAGGCGGGCTCGGTTGCGCGCCATGATGAGCGCGCGGTGCATCCATCGGCCCGGCGGAAAAAAAGTAAAACAGGCCCAGTAACGTTCCGACGATAACGAGGAACAGAAAAAGAAAACTGGCAGTGCGCAAGCTGCGTCGCTGCGCCCCGGCTCGCTCGCGCGCGGCCCGCTTTTGGATCAACTCCAGCTCCACCATCTGGAGAAGAACTTTGGGATCGACGGGTTCAGGCTTGCGGTCGCCGGGCGAATTCATCGAAAAGAATCTTAGCCATTCATCGACAACACCAAAATAAATTCTGCCCATGGAACTCGCTGACCGAAAACTCCTCGCATTTACCTTGCCGATGGCGGTTTTCTTGCTTCTGCTCGGCGTCGCCAGCGCGCTCGAAAAAATCGGCGGCGCTTTCTGGGTCGCTTCGCCCGCCTATTGGATTTTTCCGCTCCAAACTTTGCTTTGCGGCGCCCTGCTTATTTGCTTCTGGCGCAACTATCAACTGATCCGGCCCCAGCGCCCGATTTTTACTCTTACGATTGCGCTCATTGTTTTCGCGTTG
>DASXNS010000159.1:0-2572 GCA_036494865.1 Chthoniobacterales bacterium
CCGCAAACTGAGCAGCCAAAGTCCAAAAACGCAGACAAACAAAATGATCCAGCCCGCCGGGTCGTGCCAATTCTCAATTCCCTTCGCGCCGCTTTTCGCGCCGACCCAGACCAGGAGCGCCGTGCGCACCAAATTGCAAAGAAACGCAAGGACTGCGCCGGCGATGATCAGGATCACGCGCCGAGGGACGGAAAACTCGTAGAGTTCGCCGAGAAACAACGAGATCATGAAAGTGGCCTGGAGCGAGCGGACGCCGCTGCATGCTTCCTCGATCCCGATCAAGCCTGTGGAAACTTCGATGACGTTTCCATGCTGCGTTGCTGAGACACCGCCGGCATTGAGCATGGCGACGTTCATCGCGGTCTGCCACTGCATCAGAGTTTGGACGAGAGCCTGCTCGAATTGCGCGGGCCAGGGGACGGCGACGAGGAAAAATAAAATCGGAAAAGCGAAATGGCGCAGCCAAGGCCAGCCCCCGGCGAGGAAGACGGAACAAAGCGAAATGGACGCAATCGCGAACGCCAGCGACCAGCTGATCAAACGCCAATCCGGATTTGCCTCGGCAACAAAGCGGAGCGGAAAAAAACAAAGCGCGGCGAGCGCGACAATCGCGATCGGCCCGCGCTGCGATCGGGGCGGCGCGGGCGACGGCCGCCGTTCCCAGCGTTTCCAAAGAAGAAAAACGGCGAGCAGCGGCACTGTCCATCCATAACTATATTGAGGATTGAGCGACCATTCCGCTTTAAGCTGATTGATCAACTCCATCCAAAGAACGGCGAAAACGAGCGCGGTCCCGCCTAACGACCAGAGAACCGCGCGGGGCAACCGCGGCAAAAAAAAGGACGAAGGCGCGGCATCTTTCAAATCGGGCATACGGTAGCCGAACCGAAGCAGGATGCGAGCCGGTATCGGGAGGGCGCTGGCGGGTGCGGGTTTGTGTTTGCCGCGGTTGACTTTGAAATCGGTCAGGTCAACTTGGGCCGCTTGAAAAGTCTCACCGAGGAGTACGAGACCGCGCTTATCAAACGCGTGCTTCGGGTTGTCTTGACCGGCGTTTTTGCGGTGCTGCTTATCGTCGGCGCGAGGAAAGGTTACGAGCGCTGGACGGAGCATCGATTGCTGAAACTCGGCTTCGAGTTATTTCAGGCCGGCAGATACGACGAAGCGGAAAGGGTGACGCTCGATGCCTTCAGAATAGATCGCCAGAATTTAACCGTCGCCTGGCTACTGGCGAACATCGCGGAGAAGCAGGGGAAGCCGTACGCGATTGAACGCTGGGGCCGGCTCGCCGCGATGCGGCCCGGTGGCCTGGAGGAATCCCTCGGCTGGGCGAGAACCGCACTGGCATTCGGCGACCTTGCCGTCGCTGACAAAGCGCTCGAGGCCGTGCCGGAAAGCGGACGCGATGCGGTCGCTTATCACGAGCTCGCGGGAGAGCTAGCTTTCAAACGAAAGGATCTTGCGGCGGCCGGAAAGCATTTCAGCGAAGCGGCCCGTCTGGCGCCCGGGAACGATCTTTACCGGCTCAAGCTCGCGACCGTCGAAGTGCAATCAGCGGATTCAACGATGCGCACCCGGGGTCGCAAAGTCCTGGGCGGTTTTGAAGAGGATCCGCGTTTTCGCCGTGAAGCAGTCGAGTCGCTTCTGGATGAGGCGCTGAAAGATCAGGACTGGGCGGCTGCTCTGGCGTTCGGCGAAAAATTGCAATCCTTTCCCGAGGCGACTCTTTCCGACCGGCTCACTTACCTCGACACTTTGCATCATGCGAAGGATTCGCGTTTCACTGAATACCTGGCGCGTGTGCAAGCCGAGATTCATACATCGGGCGACGATGTGGCGAAGCTGGTTTCCTGGATGAGCGCTAATGGCTTGGCCGCAGAAGCGCTCGCCTGGATTCAGAATCTTCCGCCCGCGATCACCGCTGAAACGTCGGTCCGTCTTGCTCTGGCAGATGCCTACATCGCGTTGCGGGATTGGAATAGTTTGCAGCAGCTGGTGCAAAATCCTGGCTGGGATGAATACGAATCGGTTCGTCAAATGTATCTCGCGCGGGCCTGGCGCGAGCAAAAAGACGACCTCCGTTTCGCTGCGGCTTGGGTGCAGACCCTGCGCGGTGATGGGACTACTGCGGCGACGCTCGCGCGGATGGCGGAAACGCTGTTGAAATGGGGTTGGGAACGGGAAGCGGTAGAAGTCTATTTGCGCGTCGCGGAAGATCGCGGCTATCGCGAGTGGGCGCTGCAAACACTCTACAAACATTTCGCGGAAACCGGCGACACCGCCGGTCTCTACTCGATCGCGCTGCGGCTGGCGCGAGAAAAACCGGATGACGCGAGCGCGCAGAATAACGCGGCCCAACTTTCCCTTCTTCTGGAAATGAACACAGCGCAGGGACAGAAAACAGCGCGCGAACTCTATTCGAAAGAGCCGAAGAATCCCGCTTTCGCTTCGACTTACGCTTTCGCGCTTTATCTTAATCGCGATTTCCCCAAAGCGCTGTCCGTCATGAATTCCTTGAGCGAGGAACAATTGCGCGAACCGTCAGTGGCCGCGTACTACGGAATGGTTCTCG
>DASXNS010000160.1:0-3646 GCA_036494865.1 Chthoniobacterales bacterium
TGCTGTGTAATTAACGAACTCGAAAATTCGCGTCAATTCGCGTATTTCGTGGGCCAGTCTTGCTACTGAGTTCGGATCTGTGTCGCGTCGCCGGATGAAAGCGATGCGAGGACTCATCGCACTCCAAAAGCACTTCGTGCGAAATTAACCAAGCACGCTTTCTGTTTCGCGAAGCTTTGGAAGTGCGTGCGCGTCCTCGCGCCGCTCTTAGATTTCCCACCAACTTCTTGGAAGACGGTCACTTTTTCGCCGCACGTTTGCCAAGCAGCTTTGCGATATCGAAGTCTACAAAATCGGCGTGATGAAAAATGATTGATTCGATGGAGCGCTCTACCTTGTCACCTTCGTGGCTGTGCGTGGCAATCATGTGCATCACTTCAGCAGGAATTCCGTGTTTGTACGCGAGCGCGACGCCGCTGAACGGATGTCGAAGTTGTTGTCCGAATTTCCCCTGAACCACTTTGCCCGAATCGTCCTTGTCGTATTCCAGCGGCTTGCCGACGTCGGCCAACAGCGCGCCGGCGATGAGATAATCCCGCCGAATCGGAATGCTGCAGCGGAACGATTTCTTCAGCACATCCGCGATAGCGATGCATTGCCGGGCGCAGGAATTCAGATGCTCGACGAATTTCATGTCGATGTCGCCAGCGAGGAGCGTGAATTTAACCGCGCGCAGTTCGGCAAAAGTCCAACCTTTTCCGCCGCAACCGGTAGTGATCGCTTCACTCCACACCGCCGCCACTTTTTCCCGCAGTGACTTCCGCTTGATTTTCATCAAGCTCGGAAAAAGTTTCGCGATTTCTTTAACGCCGTAAGTCTCTTTTTTTGTCGTCATAAATGTTAACAGATTAGAAATCCCAAACCCCAGGCACCAAATCCCAAAGAATCTCCAAGCTCCAATATCCAAAACAATCGGCGCGTTTGGTGTTTAGAGCATGGTTCATTGAAACTTCTTTGGAGCTTGGGTTTTGGGATTTGGAGCTTCCTCGAGAATGCTTCTCGACGGCGGCCCGTCGTAGCCATGATTGGTTGGATCGATCCGGCGCATCGGTTTCTCGCGTGTTTGTTCTTCGATCACGTGCGCAATCAATCCAGGCGTTCGCGCAATCATGAAAATCCCGTTGAACGCGGCGGAATTTATTCCGAGATCGGCAAGGATCGCGCCGATTGCGCCGTCCACATTAATCGGCAGCGCTTTGTTCGCATCGGCGAACGCCTTTTCTACAGCACGCGCGGTTTTCATATGCGCGCCGTCCACGCCGGCTTCACGCGCTAGCTCGAACAATCGTGCCGTGCGCGGATCTTTGGTGTGAACGCGATGGCCAAATCCCGACATCCGTTCTCCTCTTTCTCGCATCGTCGCGAGCGTGCGCGTAGCCGCTTCTTCAATCGAAATCGATTCACGCGTCGCCCGATCCGCGATTGCTTTCAATTGGCGCGCGCAATCTTCAATCGCGCCGCCATGATGTCGATTTATCGACATGATCCCGGCGGCGACTGCCGCGCTCAACGAAGCACCGGTCGAAGCGACGGTCCGCGCGGCCAACGCGCTCGGCGGCGTTGCCCCGTGATCGATCGACGAAACGAGAATTCCGTCCATCAAGCGTGCAACTTCCGGCGTCGGAATTTCGCCGGTAAAAATCAAGTAGACGGCTGCGCCAAATGACATCCGCCCCATCATTTCGGCGATGTCATAGCCGCGCACGGCGACGCGATTCGGCTCGATGTGCGTGATAGCGCTGTTCCAAACTGCATTCTTGTCGGCTTCGCTCATTAGGCTTTGGCCATTCATTCTCTGCAAAATCTCGACGACTGCACCAGGCAATTCGCCAAATGCATCGACCACCGTCGCGCCGGCTTCGCGCAAAGCCTTCACTTTTCCCGCGTGCGTGCCACGCCCGCCTTCAATGATTGCGCCGGCGTGGCTGAACCGCGTGCCTTCACGCGCTGCTTTCCCGCCGATGTAAGCGATCACCGGTTTGGTGACTTTTCGATCGCGAATCAGTTGCGCCAACTCCTCCTCCTGCGACGAACCGATTTCACCAAAAATAACAATCGCTTCGGTCAGCGGATCAGCTTCAAACATCAGCGCGGCATCGGGGATGCGAATTCCGAGGACCGCGTCGCCGCCTATGTGCGCGATCGTCGAAATGCGCACGCCGGCTTGCCCTAAATAATAACCGGTGCTCGAAGCCATTCCACCGGAGCGGCTGAGCACGCCGACGCCGTTCGGAATTCCAGGCTTAAACCATTGGCGCGCGCTTTCGGCGCGACCGCCGATCATTCCGACCACTGCTTTGCCAGGACTCAAAACGCCGAGCGTGTTTGGTCCGACAAACATCGCGCCTGTCGCTTTGGCTGCGGCCGCGATTTCCATCGCGTCCCAAAGCGGCACTCGATCGGGCACGAGCACGGTCAGCTTAATTCCGGCTTCGATCGCGGAAATGGCGGCGTCTTTCACGCCGGCTGCGGGAACGAACAAAACGGAGATGTCGATCTTGCCTAACGACTTGACCACGTCCCGCGGCGTGTTGAAGACCGGAACGCCCAGAACATTCTCGCCACCTTTGCCGGGCGTCACTCCGGCAACGACGTTCGTTCCATAGTCGCGCATCAGACGCGTGCGCGCGCGACCTTCGCGTCCAGTGATTCCCTGAACCAGCACCCGCTTTGTTTCGTCGATCAAGATCGCCATTTAACCTGCCTGTCCGATCAATTCGCGAAGCCCGGGAATATCGAGCTCCAGAAAAAACCCTTCGACGCCGGCGAGGCGACATTCGACATCGCATGCCAGCAATTCGGAATCTCTATTGGCAAATTCCTCACTCGAAAGTGTGATCGCGGGACCGCCAGCTGCCGGACTATCGGCGATCAATCCGCCGGAGTGTGTCTCGACCGCGCCACGAATCTCCGTCCATTTCGCATTGTCGATCCAGACGCGGCCGCCTTTTACCGGAAACGTCATAGCCTTTGGACTGTTCAGGAACGTTGGAATGCGCGGAAGCCGAGGTTTCCATTTTGCTCCGTTCGCGGCTGCGACGAGTTTTGCGAAGCGTTCGGCGATGAATCCGGGCGTGTCGGTTTTGCGATAGCCTTCGATTGTCTTATTCAAAAGTTGCGACATTTGCTGCAAGATATCGACGGCCCGGTCCTCCGTGTTTCCGCCAAGACGGATCACCGCCGGAATATCGAGATCAAGCTCCCAAAATGCTTTGGCCAGTCCGTACGCCGACCAATATTGCTCCTGACTCGCAACGCCGGATCCCGAACCGAAATAGCCGACCAGGTCGGGCTGCGCCAAAATAATCCGGGCCGCGCGATAAACTTTGGACGCGGATGGATTACCGCTTGTGTCGGTGAAGTTGGCGATGGTGAATCCGGCATTCACGATTGCGTCCATCGACATCATCGATCCGCCGCCTCCGGCGCCATGAAAGCCAACCAAACCGTTTGAGTCGTTCGGCGCCGCCGTTGCCAACTGTGCGAAATAAAACGTGCCGCGATGATCGTTTTGTTCGACCGCGTAGGCGACGCGCTCGAGCGCGGTCGGCGGATGATCGAACTCGCGCGCAATCTCTATTCCCAGTTCCGGGTGTCGATTGACGGCGTAATCGTCGATGGTGATCCGGCAATCGGCAGAAACGAA
>DASXNS010000161.1:0-5408 GCA_036494865.1 Chthoniobacterales bacterium
TTTCATCGCGATGTCTGAGCTGTCGAAAACCTACGATCCTGCGTCGGTCGAGCCGAAGTGGTATCAGCGTTGGATCGACTCCGATTGTTTCCGTGCGGATGCACATTCGGCGAAGCAGTCGTTTTCCATCGTGATGCCGCCGCCGAACGTCACCGGTGTTCTCACTCTTGGTCATGTGCTCAATAACACGATTCAAGACATTCTGATTCGCCGGGCGCGAATGCTCGGCCGGGAAGCGCTTTGGCTTCCGGGGGTGGATCACGCCGGAGTCGGAACGCAGACGGCTGTGGAAAAGTTTTTGCAGCGGACTGAAAAAAAAACCCGTCACGATCTCGGCCGGGAAGAATTTCTGCGCCGCGTGCTCGAATGGCAGACCAAACATGGCGGCATTATTATCGATCAGCTGAAGCGGCTCGGTTGTTCGTGCGATTGGTCGCGGCAACGCTATACGCTCGACGATCGCTACGTGCGAGCGGTCGAAAAAGTTTTTGTCGATCTTTACGATAAGGGCCTGATTTACCGCGGCCGCCGGATGATCAACTGGGACCCGGCTGCCCTGACCGCATTATCGGATGAGGAAGTCATCCCGACTCCGCAGAAAGGCACTCTTTACTACGTCCGATACGAAGTCGTCGAGGAGCCGGGCCGCTTTCTCGAGGTCGCGACGACGCGGCCGGAAACGATCATGGCCGACACAGCCTTGGCGGTCGCGCCGGGGGACAAACGCTATGCGAAATTGACCGGTAAAAATGTTTGGCGACCACTGGCGCGCGAAAAACTTCCGATTATTTCCGACCACGCGATCGACCCCGAATTTGGGACCGGCGTTTTGAAAGTAACGCCGGCGCATGACAAAACGGATTTCGAGATCGGTCAGCGTCACGATTTGCCGGTGGTTGATGTGCTTCATCCCGACGGCCGGATCAATTGCCCGGCTGTTCCCGAACTCGACGGACTCGATCGTTTTGAGGCGCGCCGGAAAGCCGCTGAATTATTAACGGAGCGCGGTTTGCTCGCCAAAGAAGAACCATACGAAAATAATGTTGGCTTCAGCGAACGCGCCGGTGTTCCGATCGAGCCGCGGCTCAGCGAGCAATGGTTCTTGCGTTATCCGAAAACGAAAGAAGCGCTCGGCGTCGTGGGCGATCATCTCATCCGGTTCGTTCCCGCGCATTGGGAAAAAGTTTACGCGCAATGGCTCGAGAACATTCAGGATTGGTGCATCAGCCGGCAGGTTTGGTGGGGACACCGGATTCCGGCGTGGTACGGGCCTAACAATGAAATTAAAGTTCAGCTGGAATCGCCCGGCAAGAATTGGACGCAAGATCCGGACACACTCGACACTTGGTTTTCGGCCTGGCTTTGGGCGTTCGAAACTATGGATGAAGAGACGCGAAAGAAATTTTATCCGACCTCAGTGCTCGTAACTGCGCCGGACATTATTTTCTTTTGGGTGGCCCGGATGATTATCGCCGGTCTGGAATTCAAGCCGGGCAATTCGGATCGCGTTGAAGACAATATTCCATTTCATGATGTTTTTTTTACGGGATTGATTCGCGATAAGCAGGGCCGAAAGATGAGCAAGTCGTTAGGCAATTCGCCCGATCCTCTCGACTTGATCGCGAAGTACGGAGCGGACGGTCTGCGTTTTGGGCTGATGCGCATTGCGCCGAGCGGGCAGGACATTGCGTTTGATGAGAAGCAGATCGAAGAAGGCCGTAATTTTGCGACCAAACTTTGGAATGCCGCGCGCTTCCGGCAGATGCACGGACCGAGTAACGGCGCGCCGCAACTCGATCAGCAGACGCTCTCGATTTATGCGCTCGAAGTGCTGGCGCGTTTCGATGAACTGCTCGCCGCGGTTGAAATCGCCTATCGCGATTACCGATTCAACGAAGTAGCGCAGCGGCTCTACGATTTTTTTTGGAGCGATTATTGCGATTGGTTTATCGAAGCGTCCAAGACAGAAATTTTCGGCGACGATGACGGGCGCAAGCAATCAGTGCTGCTGGTGATGGATTTTGTCTTGTCGGGATTTCTGCGCCTGCTTCATCCATTCATGCCGCACATCACGGAAGAGCTCTGGTTTGTTCTCGGATTCACGAGCCGAGAAGAGGATATGAAGCGAGCGTCGATTCAATTCGCGCCGTCGCCGCAACCGGCGCTCGCTTCGATAGATCAGCGCGCTGTCTCCGCGGCGAGAAACCAAGTCTCCAAGATTTACGAAACCATTCAGGCCGGACGCAACCTTCGTGCGACCTCGCGAATTCCTTCG
Source organism: Chthoniobacterales bacterium (assembly GCA_036494865.1). Taxonomy (GTDB): domain Bacteria; phylum Verrucomicrobiota; class Verrucomicrobiia; order Chthoniobacterales; family UBA10450; genus AV80. The sequence goes on from DASXNS010000161.1 coordinate 2,276, forward strand.
AACAAAAAAGCGCGTTTTATTCTTCGGCCAACCGCAGGGACGGACGAGAGCGAGTTGCCGGCCATTACTCGCTTGTTGAACGCAGAGGAGCTTACCCTCAATCCAAAGTATCAGCCTGAACCAGGCGTTCCCATCGCGATCACGCCGCTCGGAGAACTCCATCTTATAATTGCCGGCGGCGACAAAGCCGCGGAGCGCGAGCGGCTCGAAAAAGAAATCGCGAAGCTCGAAAATGAACTGCGGGTTGTGAATGCAAAGTTGGCGAACAGCTCCTTCGTGGAGAAGGCGCCGCGAGCGGTGGTGGAGGAACACCAGCAACGGAAATCGGATTTTAGCGACCAGCTCGCGCAGTTGCGGCAGGCGCGCGCAGCAATGGATTAAACAACACACGCTGGGTGTGGATTTCGGCGCCGCGTGCTTCGAAATATTTCTTGAGCTCCGGCGTGTAAAGCGAGCCGTCGTATTCGCGATTGAGCTCGAGGCAAACTTGTCCACCCGGCCGGAGCTGGTTTGCGGCCAGATCATCCAGAAAAAATTCCCACTCGGGAATCTGCCAGAGCTTGTCGCTCTTGTGCCCGTTAAAACAAATCATGTGGGCCGCGATCACATCAAACTTCGGTCCGAGATTCGGAAGACGCTGAAAAGCTTCGACCCGCCAGATCACGCGTTTCACTCCGAGAAGATCGACCATTTCCGCGAAGCCCGGTTCCTCGTCGAGATCCAGACCGAGCACGTCGTGGCCGAGGTATTTGCAGATGTAGAGAAAATATCCGGTGCCGCATCCTATATCGAGCACACGTTTACGCCCGCCCAGGTCGAGTCCCAAATCGCGGACGCGGCGCAAATTGATCTCGATCCATCGCTCCAGCTCGAGATATTTCGGCCAGGCATCGCCGGGATCTTCGACCGCGTGGCGTTGATAAATTTGGCGGAATTTTTCGGCGTCCACAGTTTTCGTGATCCGCGCTGTATCGAAACTCAATGGCGCGCGGCCGAGAAAAAAATGCTTCACCCGCCGGCGCGCACTCGCGTACGCGTCGCCCGTGATCACCTTTCGCATTTTGTAAGAGAAGCGCATAATCGAACGCGGCGAGGGCCGAAGCGGCTTCGTAATACCGTCGCCGGGCACTGTCAACCGGCAGATCGCGTGTTGTCAGCGGCGCGCGCTTTGGCATACATTCCTGCGAGCAGACCGGGTATTTCAGCCGATGAATCTTTGGAAAAAATTGCTTTGGATTGGGATCGCAGCGCTTGGATTGATCGCAGTCGCGGTGCTCGCGCTTTCTCGCGGCGAACAAATCAGCGCGTTATGGATTGTGACCGCAGGCCTTTGCACTTTTGCGATTAGCTACCGCTTCTACAGCAAATGGCTGGCGACAAAAGTAATGGTGCTGAACGACGAGCGCGCCACTCCGGCCGTCGCCCATGAGGACGGAAAGGATTTTGTTCCAACAAATCGGTGGATGGTTTTCGGTCATCACTTCGCCGCCATCGCCGGCCCGGGGCCGCTGGTCGGACCGGTGCTGGCGGCGCAGTTTGGATTTTTGCCGGGAACACTTTGGATTTTGATCGGCGCGACACTCGGCGGCGGCGTGCAGGACATGATTGTCCTGTTCAGTTCCGTCCGGCGTCGAGGCAAAACCCTGGGCCAAATGGTGAAAGAAGAAATCTGCCGAGGCGTCGGTGCGCTCGCACTCATCAGCGTGCTTCTCATCATGATCATGATCATGGCGGTGCTCGCGTTGGTCGTGGTGCAGGCGCTGGCGAAAAGTCCGTGGGGTGTTTTCACGATGGCGATGACGATTCCAGTCGCGCTCGTGATGGGCATCGCACTTCGCAGTGGCAAGGTAAATGTCGGCTGGGTTACGGCTTTCGGTTTGGTCGGATTGGTTTTCGCGGTGTGGGGCGGGCAATTTCTTTCCCATTTTCCGATGATCGAAACGTGGTTCCGCCAGGATGAGAAGTGGCTGGCGTGGGCGGTGATGATTTACGGATTAGCGGCGTCCATTCTTCCTGTGTGGATGTTGCTCACGCCGCGCGATTATCTCAGCACATTCCTGAAACTGGGCACCGTCGCCGCGCTTGCTGTCGCCGTTGTGGCGCTGCGGCCGATGCTGTTAATGCCTTCGATTTCGCGTTTCATCGACGGCACCGGGCCGGTGTTCGCCGGTCCGGTCTTTCCGTTCGTTTGCATCACGATCGCCTGCGGCGCGGTTTCGGGCTTTCATTCCTTGATCGCATCGGGCACGACCTGCAAAATGCTCGGGCGCGAGTCGCGCATCCGCGACATCGGTTACGGCGCGATGGTAACGGAGATGATGGTTGCGCTCATGGCGATGATCGCGGCCTGCGTTCTTCAGCCCGGCGAATATTTTGCCATCAACACGAAAGGCGCACCGACGGAAGTCGTGGCGAAAATCAGCGCGGCCGGATTCCGTGTTACTGAGAACGAGATGCAAAAACTCGCGACCAGCCTCGGCGAGACGACGATGTTTAACCGGGCCGGCGGCGCGCCGACGTTTGCGGTTGGGATGGCGCACATGTTCGCGCGAGTCTCGTCGAATCCGACCGCGCTGGCGCTCTGGTATCACTTCGCCATTATGTTCGAAGCGCTTTTCATTTTGACTACGCTCGATGCCGGGACGCGAGTGGGAAGATTTTTGCTGCAAGATCTCCTGGGCAATTTATGGAAACCGCTGGGCGACACGCGCGCGCTGCCGGCAAATCTTTTTTCGAGCGTTTTGTTAGTCGGCGCGTGGGGATGGTTTCTCTATCAAGGCGTGCTCGATCCCCTGGGAGGGATCAACAGTTTGTGGCCGCTCTTCGGTATTGCGAATCAATTGCTTTCAATCATCGCGCTCTGTCTCGGCACGACCGTTCTCATCAAGATGAACAAGGTCCGCTACATTTTTGCGACCCTCATTCCGCTTTGCTTTATGTGCGTGGTCACTTTCAGCGCCGCTTATCTGAAGATTCTCTCGCCTGATCCAAAGCTCGGGTTTTTGAGCGGAGCCGATGCGTTGACCCGAACAGCGAACACGATCGGCGATGCGGCAAAGGCGGCGCAGATGACGCGTCAGGCAGCGATCTGGCGATTCGACGCACTGGTCGCTTTCGGTTTTGTTGCGTTGGT
>DASXNS010000162.1:0-6395 GCA_036494865.1 Chthoniobacterales bacterium
TCTGAAGTACTGAGGTGTCGCTCAAATCGATCTTGCGGCTGAGAGGCCCTCGCGGTTTCCGCGGGTCAACTCTCGTGACACGTGCAACCATTACCGCAACCCGCTTTCTCGGCCACGATCACTTCCAATTTTATCTGCTGAAGCGCGATCTGATCGTGAATCAAATTTAGCAGAGCGAGACCGCGCTCGTCCGGCATATAATCGCAGCGCAATTCGATCCGGGCCGGCTTGCCGGCCAGCTCCGGATGCGCCGTGGCCATTTCGCCGTCGAGCAAAAACGAAACGTAAGCATTAAATTTTTCCTGCAACTGATGGAGCCGCTCATCCGAGCCATCCCACGCACGCGGCTCGTGCATCGCGAGAAGGATTTCATCTGTCCGTTGATCGTGCGCGAAAAGATCGATCACACCGGCTTGCTCAACGCCACCGGAATCCAACGATGAATTTTTCACGCAGCAAGATTCCGCGACTTCGTCTCGAATGACAAGCGAGCTTCGGCTGGTGTAAGTTCCCATCGTGAAATCGGTTTTCTCTTTTTGGGGGGCGCTTTTTCTTTTCGCGAAAATCGTCTCCGCTCAATTCACACCCGCCTTGCTCCAGAACGATGGCTATTGGGGCGACGGCAAGGCCGAGTTCAACATCTACGACGCGCAGATCGCGCGTTACGGCATCCCGCGCGCCTGTGAGGTCCTCCACATTCTGGTGCGGGAGCCGTTGGATCCGAAACAGTTCGTTAAACCCGATGATTGGAAACGGCCGGGAACAATTTCCGTTCTTAAGCTTAATCAAATCCTTCATGTCCCGACCGGAATTTATGTTTACCAGCAAATGCACTCGAACTTCTGGCGGGTGGACAACGCGCAGTTGTTGAAATTTAGCCTAACGAGTAATGACAGTTGCGGCAACACCTACAAGGAAGCGCGCCGCGGCGGCGAGCAGCTCAGCTACGAATATCACACCTATTGGGATGGAATGGCGGAAGGGAAAGAGGACATCGCTCTGCCGGCACACAGCTATTTCTACGATGAGCTCCCCTGGCTGGTGCGGACGCTCGATTTTTCCAAACCGACTGGAGAATTCGAAACGCAATTGGCCGGCTCGATCATCAACTCGAAGAAGGACACGATCGTTTTCAAGCCCGCAAAGATTTCATTCAAGTCGAACCAGAAAACGATCGAGGTCGCGGTCGAGCATGCGGGTGGGAGCGACCATTTTATTCTCGATCGCGATGGTCCCTATCTGCTGCGCGAGTGGACGGCGGCTGATGGCAGCCATCTAAAATTGAAGCGCAATCTGAAAATCGATTACTGGAACTACAACAAGCCCGGTGATCGAGAACGCGCGCTGGCCAATCCAATGTTGCGCCAGCCCGATTGAAATTTTATTGCTGAGCTTGGCATGCGCACAAAAAAGAGATCGAAGAAATTGACATTGCTGGGGAAGAGCGAGGCGCAGTTGCCAGCCTCCCCGGCGGAGGCTCGGCTCGAAACGTTCCCAAATCCGGCGCGCCGACTTTATCGAATCCGCTTCGAGACCGCCGATTTCACTTCGCTCTGCCCGGTTACCGGGCAAATCGATTTTGCCCAAATCACGATTGAGTACCTTCCTCACCGGCTCTGCATCGAGAGCAAATCGCTGAAATTTTATCTCGCTTCCTATCGCAACGAGCGCGCTTTCAACGAAGCAGTCACAAACCGGATCCTCGATGATTTCGTGCGCGCGTGCTCGCCGCGCGAGGCCGCCGTGACCGCGGAGTTTTCCGCCCGGGGCGGAATCGCCCTCACGGTCCGCGCCGAGTTTCCAGATCGAGATTCCCGCTCCAAGCGGCAATGAAGCGAGCGGTTGTGCTTCTTAGCGGCGGGCTTGATTCCGCGACGAGCCTCGCCATTTGTAATCGGAAAGGATTCGAAGCGTACGCGTTGTCATTCGACTACCGACAGCGCCACGACATTGAAATACTGGCCGCGAAACGCGTAGCGATTTCGCTCGGCGCGCGTGAACATCGGATCGCAAAAATTGATCTGCGCCTTTTCGGCGGATCGGCGCTGACGGATGAAATTCCGGTGCCGAAAAATCGAAACGACAAGATCGGCATTCCGGTCACTTACGTTCCGGCGCGGAACACTATTTTCCTTTCCTACGCGCTGGCTTGGTGCGAAGTCCTCGGAGCTGCTGATATTTTTATCGGGGCGAACGCGATCGATTACAGCGGTTATCCCGATTGCCGGCCGGCGTTCATTGCCGCGTTTGAAAAACTGGCAGGTCTGGCGACGAAATCGGGCGCTGAAGGCACGCAGTTCCACATTCACGCACCTCTCCTTTCGATGTCGAAACGTGAAATCATCGAGAAAGGAACGGAACTCGGCGTCGACTTTTCTTTGACCCACAGCTGCTACGACCCGACGGCAGACCTGCTTGCCTGTGGGGAATGCGATTCCTGCCGGATCAGGCTGGAAGGTTTTCGCGGCGCGGGGAAGAAGGATCCGATTCCGTACGCAAGATGAAAGGGCTTTCGGCGATGTTTGTTCTTACGCCGAGCGAGCAGCGTCTCGTTATTTTCGTTCTACTCGCGCTGGTTGTTGGAGCTTCGATCAAACACCATCGGGAGATGAAGCTGAGTGGTTTCTCGGAGAACAGTGCGCAATCATCGCCCACCCCATTGATGTCGCCGACGCCTAACGAACGCCAGGAATATGACCGTAACCGATGAATGACGGAGTGGTTCTGCCTTCGCCGGTCTTGCCCGGGTGCGGAATTTTGAAATCGAAAACGCTCACGCCGTAACGCGATTCGCCTTTGTAAGTTCGGCCATCACTCGCGCCCACCATGATGCGTTGATTGGTTCCCTTTTCCCGTCCGAGATAAATCATCGCATGTGTTATCGGCGGATCGCGCTCGATGTTATACGTGCCGGTCCAAAACAGAAGATCGCCCGGAACCAAGTCATCGAGTTCGAAGGTGTCCTCCTGCCGGCTGTTCACCGCTTTAAAATTTCCCGCTTTGCGCAACCAGACATATTGCTGGCTGGAATCGCGCGGGACATCGCGCACGCCATTCTGCGTCAGCACATAAAAAACGAAGCCGGAGCAATCCATTCCACCAGTTGAAGGATCGGCCGAACCGTATTTGTAATCGAGATTTCGCGTCGTCAGCTCGAGCGCCGTCTCGGCGATCTTGCGCACGTTGGGCGGGTAGTTTTCAAAACCGGATATGTCCTTGGCCGCGATGGTGGCGGGAGCGCCCTTTTTCTTGGCGGATGGAGAAGGTGAAGCAGTGGCGCTGGGAGTTTCGCCTGCTTCCGGGGATTCGGTCGGAGTGGAAGAAGGAGCTGGTGATTCGGCGGGTGTCGCAGTTGGTGACGGGAGATGTTTACGTTTCTTCCTTGGAGAAGCGCTCGGCGAAGAATCCGACTCTGGAGTTGGAGAAGATTTCTTTTTCTTCGGGGATGGACTCGGCGAAGAATCCGGAGAGGGCGTCGGAGAAGATTTTCTCTGTTTCTTCGGTGAAGCGGAGGCTTCCGGCTCTGCCTTCTCCGCGGGAGTGGGACTCGCGGCGGCTTTCTTCTTCTTGGATGAAGAGGACGACGGAGAGTTTTCCGGGGTGGCGGATGGCTTTGGCGTCGGTGTTTTTTCCGCCTCTTCTTTTTTTTTCGGCGCGGTCGAGCTCTTGCGATGCTTTCGCGGCGCGGGGGTCGGCGTCGGCGCGAAAAGTTTCTTGATCTTGTTGCCTAACGACTCCTCGGCTCGAGCTTGCTCGGGGCCGGCCGCGAGTATTGCGATCAAGAAGAGAGCGCCGGCAACTTTGTTAACTCGTCGCATGGAGCGAGAAATTAGCACAAGCGCGGAGCATAAATACCAGCTCCCGCGTCCGCGTGTTATCCCGAGCGGCGGCACTTACTCGTTAGGCCGGCTTCAACCGCGTTACTTCTTAGCCAGCTCTGCCAGAACGGCTTTGTTCAAGCGAATGCCCGCTTCCATGTTTTCGAGCGGGAAGTTCTCATTCGGCGAATGCGCGCGGCAATCGGGCAGCGCGAGGCCCAGCAGAAGCGTCTCGACTCCCAGAATAGTGCGGAACTGCGAGACAATCGGAATGCTGCCTCCCTCGCGGATGAGCGCCGGATCTTTGCCGAACGCCGCGCGCAACGCGCGTTGCGCGGCCTGCCCGACGGAAGAATGCGGATCCGTCAGATACCACGGCCCGCTGTGACCGCGCGTAATTTCCATCGTCACGCCCGGCGGCAAATGTTTCTCCAAGTGCCGCGTGGCAAGAGTCAGGATCTCATCGCCCTGTTGATTCGGCACGAGCCGGAAAGTGAGCTTGGCCATCGCGTGACTCGCGATCACGGTCTTCGTTCCCACACCTTGGTAGCCGCCACCGATGCCGTTGATCTCCGCGGTCGGCCGGCCCCAGAGCCGTTCAAGCGTGGTGTAACCCTCCTCGCCAAAAAGAGCGGGCGCACCGGTTTCGTTCAGGATTTCCTCATCGCCATTCAGAGGCAATTCACGCCAGGCTTTCCGCTCCCAATCTTCCAACGGTTTCACCTGGTCATAGAATCCTTCGATCGCGACGTGGCCCTTGTCGTCATGCAATGTCGCCAGCAACCGCGCGAGAGCCGTCACTGGATTCGCAACCGCGCCGCCGAAAATCCCCGAGTGCAAATCCATTTTCGCGGCGCTCACCTTGATCTCGAGCGCAGTCACACCGCGCAGGCCATAACTCAAGGTCGGCACGCCGCGCTTCACCATTCCAGTATCGGAAACCAACGCGACGTCGCAGCGCAATGCTTCCTTATTTTCCGAGAGAAATTTCGGAAGATTGCCGCTGCCAATTTCTTCCTCGCCCTCGATCACGAAGTGCAGATTGACCGGCAGATCGCCCTCTTTCTCGAGCGCTTCCTGCACTCCAAGAATATGCGAAAGAATTTGCCCTTTATTGTCGGTCGCGCCGCGCGCAAAAACATAACCATCTTTCAAAACCGGTTCGAACGGGGGCCAATCCCAGAGATCGAGCGGATCGGGCGGCTGCACATCGTAGTGCCCATAAATCATGACGGTACGGCGTCCGGGTTGATGCTTATTTTTCGCCCATACCACCGGATGGCCCGGCGTGGGAACGAGTTTCGTCTCGAGCCCGATGGTTTGCAGCTTCTTCACCAACCACTCGGCGCAGGCGTTTACCTTGTCCTTGTATTGGTCGTCGGTGGAAACGCTGGCGAACCGGAGGAACGAAAGATAATCGTCGAGATAACTGTCGCGCATGTTCGCAGAGTAAACTTGTTTCGCGTGAGGGCAACGGCCACTGTGGCGCGATGTCGCCGGAAAAAACGCAGAACGCCGATGCGCAATTGGAGCGCGCGATCGGCGTGCCCGGCCTCGCGGCGAACATCATCAACACGACGATCGGCGCGAGCATCTTCGCGTTGCCGGCGTTGATCGCGCAGTCGTTAGGCGCGGTTGCGCCGCTCGCCTTCATCGCGTGCGGAATCGCGATGACGCTGTTCGTCACCTGTTTCGCGCTCGCTGGAAGTCGCGTCGCGGCGACCGGGGGATTGTACGCTTACGCCGAAGTAGCGTTCGGCCGCTACGTCGGCTTCATCACCGGTTTGTTTTTTTGCATGACAGCGCTGCTCAGCGTCGCGGCCGTCGTAAATTTTTTTGTCGGGACGGTCGTGGCGCTCGTCCCGTGGTTGAACGGATCGATCGCGCGAGCCGGGCTGATGATTCTCGTCTACGCGACGCTGGCCGGGATCAACATTCGCGGAGTCCGAACCGGATCTGGCGCGGTCACGCTCGTGACCATCGTGAAGCTCATTCCGCTTTTTATTTTTGTCGTGGTCGGCGCGTTTTTCATCGAGCCAAGCGCATTTGAATGGCCGGGTTGGCCACCGGCAAAAACGCTGGGCGATTCCATCCTGCTTTTGTTGTTCGCGTTTTTCGGAATCGAGGTCGCGCTCATTCCCAGCGGCGAGGTCACCAATCCGGCGCGTACCGTTCCGCGCGCAATTTATTCCGCGCTCGCCCTGACGACCGCGCTCTACATTCTAATTCAGCTAGTCGCTCAGGGAACGCTCGGCACAAATCTCGCGCTTCATAAAGACGCGCCACTGGCCGAAGCCGCGAAAGTTTTTCTGGGAAATCCCGGACGCCTTCTGCTACTCGCGGCCGCGACGGTGTCCGGCGTCGGTTTTATCGCGAGTGATATCCTAAGCTCGCCGCGCATCCTTTTCGCGTTCGGACGCGATGGAATTCTGCCGCGATGGCTCGCGCATGTGCATCCGAGCTGGCGTTCGCCCGATGCAGCGATTCTGGTCTACTGCGCGATTGCACTTTTCGTTTCGCTCACGTCGAGCTTCGCTGCGCTCGCCATCATGGCGAACGTCGCCGCGCTGCTCCTCT
>DASXNS010000163.1:0-2217 GCA_036494865.1 Chthoniobacterales bacterium
AGACTGTCATCCAGCTCCATGGAATTGGTCCGTGGCAGATTAACTATGTCAATCCGGCGGACGACCCGAGAAACGCTAAGAAATAAGGTTTTCCCTCGCGCCGCCGCGGTGAATCACAACGATTCCGCCAACTCCCGCGCATTTTCGCGAAGCAATTCCCCCGCGCGTTCCATATTGTCTTTCTCGCTCATACTGAGTCGCGCGTTTTGGTAAACGCCATCGAAAATTTCGCGAACTTCTCTGTCTTCGCTGGCTCGGCCAACGATGGCGAAAACTTTCTTGCCAAGTTTGCGCGCCAGTCGCGCAACGCCAGCGGGCGTTTTTCCCTCCAAGGTCTGCCGATCCAAACTCCCCTCGCCCGTAATGACGACGTCGACCTCTTTCATTTTTGACTCGAGCCCGACGGCTTCCGCGACGACGTCAAAGCCAGGCTGAATCGTCGCGCTGCAGAAACTCATCAGACCAAATCCAAGTCCACCCGCCGCTCCGGCGCCGGGTTTATCGCGACAATCAACATTAAGGTCGCCGGCGACAACATCGGCCAGCCTGGTCAGCGCCTGTTCCAAGACGTTGAGATCATCTTTGCTCGCGCCTTTTTGCGGACCAAACACCCGCGTCGCCCCATTTTCGCCGAGCAACGGATTTCGCACATCAACGGCCGCAATGATTTTCGGCAACCTTAAATCCTGCGGCTTTTCGATCCGCGCGAGATCGAGCAAATCGGTCACACATTCCCTATTTTTCTTCTGCTCCTGCTCATGCTTATAATCGAACCGAAATCCCAACGCTCGTGCCATACCGAACCCGCCATCGTTTGTCGCGCTGCCGCCAAGACCAATGATGATTTCGTTCGCACCACGACTCGCGGCATCCAAAATCATTTCACCAACGCCGAACGTAGTCGCGCACATGGGGTCTCGTTCGTTTTCGGACAGGCGTCGCATTCCGGCGGCTTCGCTCATTTCCATTACCGCGAGTTTCCCACCTTCAATCCACGCGTAACGAGCCTGGATTTCGCGGCCGATGGGATCGTGCGCCTCGCGTTTTAACCACGAGCCGCCGCGCGCTTCGCAAATTGCTTCCGCGGTTCCCTCCCCTCCGTCCGCCATCGGCACGATTTCGATCTCAGCATCCGGCAAGGCGTCGCGCAGACCTTTTGCGATGTTGTCCGCGATCTCTCGCGCATTCAGGGCGCCTTTAAATTTATCGGGTGCTATCAGGATCCGCACAGTTGCAATAATTGTAGGGTGGCTGTGTCAGCCGCTGAACTAAAAAAGGCGTTTCATGAAAAGCGCCCTACAATCCGGATGCCACGGAGCAGCGTCCCTAGCCTTTCAGTTTTTTTTCTAAAATTTCACCTGCCAGCTGCGGATTAGCCTGCCCTCTTGATAATTTCATTACCTGACCTTTAAGAAAATTGAGGGAGGCGATGTTACCGACCTTGAAATCTGCGGCAGGTTTGGGGTTCGCGGCGATCACTTCGTCGCATAATTTCTCAATGGCGCTTAAATCGCTCAGTTGCTCGATCGCCTTCTCTTTCACAATCGCGGCCGCGCTTCTTCGACTCGCAAACATCTCCGCGAAAACTTCTTTGCCCTGCTTGCTGCTGATTTTTCCGCTGTCGATGAGATTGACCAACTCATCAAGCATCTCTGGTGGAATCGGACAATCGTCGATGGTTTTACCCGCGATACTCAGTGCGTTCTGCAAATCATTTAGAATCCAGTTCGCGACATTCTTCGGTTTCCTTGCGCCTTTGGCTGCCGCCTCAAAATAACGGGCAAGATCGAGGTCGTTCGCCAGCACTGCCGCGTCGTAAGGGCTCACCTGATATTGCTCGACGAAGCGCGCGCGCTTGGCCTTCGGCAATTCGGGGACACGCTCTCGCACGTCGGCCAGCAGAACTTCGGTTTTCACGGGCACAAGATCGGGATCCGGAAAGTAGCGGTAATCATGCGCGAATTCTTTTGTGCGCATCAGAAACGTTTCGCCGGCTGCGTCGTTCCAACCGCGCGTTTCCTGTTCAAGTGTCTCGCCGCTTTCCAACACGGCGATTTGACGCTGGATCTCGTAGGCAAGTGCGCGCCGCACCCCGCTGATTGAATTCAGGTTCTTAATCTCGATCTTCGCTCCGAGCTCTGCCTGTGGCTCCGGCCGGAGCGAAACGTTGCAGTCACAGCGGAGTTGTCCCTTCTCCATGTCGGCATCGCTTACCGC
>DASXNS010000164.1:0-3635 GCA_036494865.1 Chthoniobacterales bacterium
GAACCGATCGCGTCCTCCGCACCGCCCCTCGGCCTGCTCGAGCATTCGCAATTTGTCGAGACGCACATCGAGCTCCAGCCCGGCGATGTATTTTTTCTCTATACCGACGGACTTTACGGCGCGGCCCAGGAAGAAAATCCACGGCTCTCTTCCGCGCGGCTCGCTGAAATGTTGCAGCCGATTCCAGCCCGGGCGCAGACTTTGCTGGATCGAGTGCTAGAGAAGATGATGCAGGGTGATAGCGGCAGGTCGGCGCCGGATGACGTGGCGGCGGTGGCAGTCCGGCGCGCAAACTGAGCGAGAAATTTTTTTCAATCGCTGAAAATTAATATTGCCCTCCCACGAGCGAAAGACTAATCACCCTTCTATGCCGAAATCCACAGCCAAGAAGACTCCTTCAAAACGTAAACCAAATGCCGCCTTCATGAGGCCGGTCCAGCCCGACGATAAACTTTCCGCAATCGTCGGCTCCAAACCGCTGCCACGTTCCGAGCTGACCAAAAAGCTTTGGGACTACATCAAGAAGAATGGCTGCCAGGACAAGAAAAAGCGGACGATGATCAATGCTGACGATTCACTTAAGCCGGTTTTTAACGGCAAGAGCCAGGTCAGCATGTTCGAGATGACCAAGCTCGTTTCCGGGCACATCAGATAAATCTGCGTTAGTTCTTAGCCCGGCGCGGTTCGCCGGCTCGCTTCGTATCGTCGCTGCCGCGCATTCTAGTTGCGCTCGGTTGGCGGTGCGCTCGCCGCCTCTTGCGAAAGATGGAGAGCTGCGGAAAGTTGACCGCGTGCAACGAATCTGCTTTCTCCTTCTCAGCTTGTTGGCAGCTACAAGTCTGCTAGTTCCGGCCGCCTGTTCGCGACAGCCGGAAACGGTGGAGTCGAAGGCCGCTCCGGCCAAGCCGGGCTGGCTCACTAATTTCGAGGAAGGAAAGCGCGCCGCTAAAGCCGCCAACAAGCTTGTTCTGCTCGATTTCACCGGCTCCGATTGGTGCGGTTGGTGCATCCGGCTCGACCGCGAAGTTTTTTCCCAATCGCAGTTCAAAGAATACGCCAAGAAAAACCTGGTGCTGGTGGAGCTCGATTTTCCGCGGATGAAGCCAACGCCAGCGGAAATGAGAGAGCAAAACGAGCGGCTCGCGATGAAGTATCAAATTCAGGGTTTTCCCACGATCGTGGTCCTCAACGGCGATGGACAACTCGTCGGCGAACTCGGTTACATGGAGGGCGGCCCGGAAGCGTTTATCGCGCAGCTCGAAAAGATGCGCAAAGGATAGCGGCGCCCAGCTCGGCTCAATTCACGTTAGCCGTTTCGAAAGTTCGCTGTAAAGCTTCCGCCAATTCCGAGCGCGTGAACGGTTTCGGGAGCGCGCCCCGAAATCCGTAAGCCAGAAATTCCGACAGCGCCGCCTCGTCGGAATAGCCGCTGCAAATAATGGCGTTGACCTCCGGATCCATGTTACGGAGACGCTCGATTGTAGCGACGCCTCCCATCCCGCCGCGAACGGTCGCGTCCAAAATCACCACCTGAAAATGTTCACCGCGGCGCAGGGCACGTTCGTAAAGTCTGATTGCTTCAAGTCCGTCGGGAACTGCGGTCACTTCGTAACCGAGCGTGCCGAGAAGTTGCGACGTCAATTCTCGAATCGCCGCTTCATCGTCCATCACCAGCACGCGCTGATGATTGAAATGAAAAACGCGTTCCGGCGCGCGCGGCCCAGGAGGCGACAGCTTGCGGTCGGTCGCGCGCAGATAAAAAGCGAAGGTCGAACCTTCCGGCGAAGAATTTTCCAAGATCAAAAGTCCGCCATGTTTTTTCACGATCGAATAACCGATCGCCAGACCAAGACCAGTGCCGGTCGGTTTGGTGGTAAAATAGGGATCGAACACTTTTGTTCGCAGCTCTTCCGGTATTCCGCCGCCGCGATCGGCAATGCTCACCTTGACGTAATGTCCGGCCGGCAAAACCGCATTTTCATTTTCTTCGATCACCACATTGCGTGCGCGCACCCGCACGTTGCCGCCCCGAGGCATCGCTTCGCGCGCGTTCAGAATCAAGGCGTTGACCACCTGCTCGATCTGGCCCGCGTCCACTTCCGCCTGCCAAAGATCGACAGCGAGATCGAAATCCGCGCGCAAGTTTGACCCATAAAGTGAAAATTCAGCCGAATGCTCCAGCAGTTCTCCGATCGAAACTACTTTCTTCAGCGGCGCGCCGCCTTTTGAAAAAGTGAGGAGCTGCCCGGAAAGATGCGCGGCGTGTTGCGCGGCCTGGCCGGCTTTGGAGAGAAATCCGAGCAAGCTTCCTGAATCGGCGGGCGCTTCGATTTGAGCCAGACCGATGTTTCCCGAAATGACGGTCAGAATATTATTCAGGTCGTGCGCGATTCCTCCGGCGAGAGTCCCGAGCGATTCCAGTTTGCTCGTCGTCAATCTTTCCGACTCACTCTTTTTTCGTTCGGTGATGTCGCGGAAAAAGACGGAGACTCCGCCGTTGCTGGGATAAGCGTGCACTTCCTGCCACGACTTTCCGGCGGCGTCGCTCGCCTCGAATTCCATCGCGATTTGCTCGGTCATGACCCGCCGATAATTGGTTTCAAAAAGGGAGCCCTGCAGCTCGGGGAATTTTTCCCAGAGATCGTCCCCGAGCAATTCCTCACGGCTGCGATCCAGCATCGCTTCGCCCTGGGCATTTAAGTAGGTGAACTTCCAGTCGGCATTGACCGCAAAAAATCCGTCGGTCGTTTTCTCCAGAATGTTCGTCATCGTCCGGGCCGATTCTTGCAAAGCCACCCGGGCCTGATTGCGTTCGGTCAGTTCTCGAATCTGACGCTCGGCCACTGAAATCCTCACGTTCAGGACGGCGAGATCGAGGGGCTTGCTGAGGTAATCGTTCGCGCCGGCGGCCAGGGCTTGCTCGAGGTCGGCGGTATCGTCACGGGCCGTCACCAGCAAAATAAATATCTCGTCGCCATCCGGCCGGGCGCGCAATTCGCGGCAAAGCTCGATCCCACTTTTGCCCGGCAACATCCAATCGAGAATCAAGAATGGGAATTTCTCCGAGGCGAGGACGGCCTCGGCTTCCTCGGCACTGCCGACGCCGACCACCTCGTGTCCACGCCGTTCCATCAGCCGCTGGAGGTTTTTACGACTCCCGGCGTGATCCTCGATAAGCAAAATTTTCATTGAAGGAGAAGCCCGTACCGCGCAGCCCCGGGTTCTTTACCCGCGAAGGCGCGACACCCCGCTGGCGCGGCGTGATAATCGATTTTTCTGGAGCAGGATAACTGCCAAGCTGCGCATTTTATGGAATGAATCTCGCCGGCCCCGATTCTTCTTCACGGCCAGGATAGATGTTCATTCAATTGTGCTGACTGGCTTGGTGGTTGCGTTGCCGTGTCGCTCTGCTAGATAAACCGGAACTTTTTCGCTCTGCTTTTCTCGTTTATGTTCCCTGGACGGCTAGTCGTATTCTCCTTACTGGCGCTCTCGATTTTTCAGACCGCATCCGGGCAAAGCAACCCGACTCCTGCTCCGGTTTTCACGGCGACGCCAGCTCCGATAACGTTCAGTTCCGTCCATGTCGACGGCCCTTACATCGCGCTCACTTTTGACGATGGACCGCATCCGAC
>DASXNS010000165.1:0-3264 GCA_036494865.1 Chthoniobacterales bacterium
GCAAATTTCGCAGCCGGCGCCGCGTTGAAATTGCGTCCCGAGCTCCGGTGGAACACCGATCTCAGCCAGATATTCGGGCGGATAATCGACGCGCTCCACGCATTGCGGACAAACGGTGCGGACGAGCCGCTGCGCGATAAACGACTTCACCACCGACGCGAGCAGAAACGGCTCCACGTCCATATCGAGCAAGCGCGTGATCCCGCCGACCGCATCGTTCGTGTGGAGCGTGCTGAAAACCAGGTGGCCGGTCATGGCCGCGCGAATCGAGATATCGGCCGTCTCGATATCGCGAATCTCACCGACCATCACGACGTTCGGGTCCTGCCGCAAAATATGGCGCAGACCTTTCGCGAAGGTGAGATCGATCTACGGTTTCACATCGATCTGCGACACGCCGGGCAGGCGATATTCCACCGGCTCCTCGATCGTGATGATGCGGCGTTGCACCGAGTTGATGCTGCTCAGAAAACAGTAGAGCGAAGTCGATTTGCCGCAGCCGGTCGGGCCGGTCAGCAAAATAATTCCATTCGGCTGCGCGAGGAGATGACGAATGATCTTCGATTGTTTCTCGCTTAAATCGAGCCGGTCGAAACCGAAATGCTGCTCGGTCCGGCTGAGCAGACGCAAGCTGATCGATTCGCCGTTCACAGTCGGGATGGTCGAAACGCGCACGTCGATGTTCTGCTCGTGCGCCTGCAAATTAATCCGGCCATCCTGTGGCAAGCGGCGCTCAGCGATGTCCATGTGCGCCATCACTTTTAGGCGCGAGATGATGGCGGATTGGAGCAGGCGCAATTGCGGCGGCACCGCCACCTCGTGCAAAATGCCGTCGATCCGATACCGGATCCGAAGATCGTTCTCGAGCGGCTCGACGTGAATATCGGTGGCGCGCTCGAAGATTGCTTCGCGGATGATCTGGTTCACGAATTTCACCACCGAGGCTTCCGGATCGTCCGCGTTCAGATCGGTCGCGCTCTCGACATCCTGCGAATTATCGAACGAGCGATTGGTTTTTAAAATTTCATCGAACGTTTCCGCGCCGACGCCGTAGACGGTTTTCATCGCGCGCAGAATCTGGGCGCGCGGCACCAGCACCCATTCGGCCGGCCGTTTCAAAAGCTGGGAGGCGAGCTGGCGTCCGACCGAGTTGAACAAATCGTAGGTCGCGAGCACGACCGTTTTTTCCTTCGTCTCGATCGGGAGGATGTGATGTTGAAAAACGAAGCGGCTGGGCAGGAGCGACAAGGTCTGGCGCTCGATCCGTTTCGCGTCGATCGAAATCACCGGCACCTGGAAATAATTTCCGATCGCTTCGAGGAAACGCTGTTCGTTTACCTTGCCCGAATCGAGGACCTGGCTCGTCCAGGAACCGCCATTTAAGTTCGCGGCCAGCTCGGCCGCTTCGTCGCGCGACGGCACGCCGCTGGCGAGGAGGAGATCGATCAACGACTGGCTGACGGCAGCGTTCACGTGCGCATCTTACGCGCGACTGGCGTTTTTGTCATGCGGCGGGCCAGCGATTCGCTCGTGACAATGTCGGCGTGCCGCGCCTGCTTAGGGCAGGAAGAGGGCGCGCCGAACGGGAATGCTAAGACGGCCGGTGACGCGCATTGAGTAATTCTTCTGCAGCCTCGCGATGGCATCGCTCACTTCCGGCGTGAAAATCCCATCGGGCTCGCCGCCGTAGTAGCCATTGCGCTTGAGCGCGGCCTGGAGCGCGCCGACGTAGGCCGGATTGGCCATTAATTCCCGGCCGGACTCGAGATAATACAACGGCCGCCAATGGTAGCGCCGCTCAAAATCCGGCGGATAAAGGACTGCGTTTTGGTGGAGAAGCCCATATTCATCGCGCGCGGCCAGCGGATCGGTGGAATGAAAAAGCGGATCAGCCTGCAAGAGCAAAGGTCTGGCGAAAAACGCGACCATCGAAATCGCGATGACGAGAAAGGCTCGGTTCATATTGCCCATATAATAAGAGACCTTGTTATTTCGTTCCGGGCGGCAGGTCGGGCGCCGGAAGAGCCGATTGCTTCACGTCGTCCGGCTTTGGACAATCCGGGCAATCGTCCTGATCGAGCTCGGGACCGATATGCGTCTTCTCCTCGGTCTTCTGCCGAAGGCGATAGAGATCGAATTTCGTCAACGCTACTTCCGGACGCATCAGGACAATGAGCTCGGTGCGGCTCTTAACTGTGCTGGTATTCCTAAAAAGCGCACCAACTACCGGAAGGCGACTGAGAATAGGAACGCCGCTCTTATTGACCTTTTTGCTATCCGTGATCAATCCGCCCAGCACGATGGTCGACCCGTTCGGCGCCGAAACCGTTGTTTTGATATAGCGGGTCACAATGGTCGGAATCTCATTGCCATCGATAGTTGCGTTGTTACCCAGGCTGTCCAGCTTCTGCAAAATATCGAGCGTAACCTCTTTTTCGGAGTTGATCAGCGGGACCACCTCGAGCTGAAGCGCGACCTTTTTAAATTCGATGCTCGATTGAGTTCCAAAATTGTTGGGGGCGGGCGTAGCGCCCACCGTGGTAGTGGGAACGAAGGACGACAGGGTACTGACGGGTACCGGGATTTCCTGGCCGGAAGCGATAATTGCTTTCTTGTTGTTGCTCGTGAAAACGATCGGACGATTAAGCACTCTGAAACGGCCGGTTGAATCGAGCGCATGCAGGATCGCGGCCAGGCCATCCCGGCCACTGCTCAGAAAAATATTTGCGCCGTTGGTACCAGCGGCGGTCGCAAGCGGGATTAGCGAATTGAGACTAATGAGACTGGCGGGATCCACCAAAGACGCGCCCGTATTATTTTGCGCAAAGCCGGCAAAGGTGCTGTTCCCAGTAGTCCTTGGCAATGTTTGACCGTTGACGTCAGTATGAGCTGTTCCGCCACTCTTAAGCCAATCGACGCCAAATTCCTGATCGTTATCGAGTGAGAGCTCGCCAATCACCGTACTCAAAGCAACCTGCGGCGCTTTCACATCCATCTCGTCGAGAATTTTCTCCACCTTCACGACGACTTCACGATTGCCCAGAACGATGATCGCGTTCGCGCGCTGATCCGCGATGATCTTGGCGTTGCCGATCGTTACCGCTTTCGGTGTCGTATCGACGGCCTGTGTAGAAAGCTCCTCGGAAAATCCCTGGCCGCTCGAACCTGATGAATCGCCGAAGCCGGAGTTCGGATTGGTCGAGGCTGTGTTAGTGGGGCGCCGCTGCTGCTGTTGCTGTTGCGGGGGTTGATTCGCACCGCCAG
>DASXNS010000166.1:0-4251 GCA_036494865.1 Chthoniobacterales bacterium
TGAAGAGCCGCAAAGATCAGCAGGCGGTCTATAGCTTGATGAAAGAACGATTGAAGCGCGACAAGGCGAAGACGCACGTGCTGCCGCTCTCCGCGCTCGGGTTAATGGAGATGACGCGACAGCGCGCGCAGGAAAGCCTGAGCGATTCGATCTACGAAAATTGCCCCTACTGTCAGGGGCGCGGCGTAGTGAAGACTTCGATGACCACGAGCGTGGAATTACACCGCACCCTCAACACCGTGATGCGCAAATATCAGGACAGCGTGCACGACATCCGGGTAATCTTGAATCCCGATGTGTTAAAGCGCTTAAAGGAAGAAGATGAGGAATTTCTGGTGGAACTGGAGCGGCGCTATGCGGGCCGGCTGATGTTCCGGGGCGATCCGGCTTCTCATCATGAGAGATTTGTAATCACGGACGCTAACACGGGCGCGGAATTAAAAGCTTGACAGGGTTGGGGAAAAAAGTGACTCGGCACTTGCAATTTATTTTGCCTATGTCAAAGTCGCGGACATCCAAAAGAACCCCCAAGGACGTTCTTGAGGAGTGATGCGCGACAGTTAAACGTCGTGCAAGACTTAACCAACAGGAGACCAAACAGGAGAACACATATGAAAAAACTAACCCTCAGCTTATGCGCACTTGTCGCTCTGGGCTCTGCCGCTTTCGCAGGTACGGAGACGTATTCCAAGGAATCGAAGCAGGTCGCTCCGGCGCCATGTCCGCAATGGTACGCAGATAACGAATTCAACGTCAGCCTTTGGGGCACGTATGCCGCCACCAGTAATAATTGGCGGACCGATAACTACCTCGGCGTAGATCACGCCTGGGGCGGCGGCATCGATGCGAAATATTTCGTCCACCGCTATTTCGGGTTCGGCTTGGAAGGCTTCATCCTCAACGCCGATACTCACGATATCGGCGATAACGGTACTTCGCGCTTCCGGCTCCCCGGTGACAATAGTCACGCAGTCGGATCGATCCTCGGGACATTCACACTTCGCTTCCCGTTCAATTGCTCGCGGGTGGCGCCTTATGTCTGGCTCGGCGGTGGTGGAATCTTCGGCGGTGGCCGGAGCCACGACTTCGTCCTCGATAGCACCCAGCCGCTTGGATTTTATCGGAGAGAGTTTGACAAGAGCGACACCAAGGGCATCGGCCAGGTCGGGGGCGGATTTGAAATTCGTTTCACTCCCCATGTCGGCTTGATCAACGATGTCAGCTGGAATGTCGTCCAAGGCTCGAACAACAACTTCGGAATGGCCCGCACCGGCATCAACTTCGCGTTCTAAACAACGCCGTATAATTCATCAAAACGCCGGGAACGCTGTATGCGTTCCCGGCGTTTTTTTTGTCTGCGATAGCGCTTCCGCTGAACTAGCGCTCTCTTCTCATGTTGCGAAAGCGGAGGCGCGCAACGAAATTATCGCGATGTCTTTCGCCCCGATCCTGGATAATCTTCCGCTGCGGAAATCGCGGCTTCTCCAGCGCTTCGAAGATTTGATTTCGCCCAAGCGCGACGATGAACTCGAAGCTTTGGCGCAGGAATCGCGTTCGCTCAGTTTGCAAAATTTCGGGCGGACGATGCGTCTTTTTGCGCCGCTTTATCTTTCGAACGAATGCATCAACAATTGCCGCTATTGCGGTTTTTCCCGCGACAATGCGATTCTCCGCGTCACTCTCAGTCTTGAGCAGGTCGTCGCCGAAGGAAAATATTTGGCGCGCGAAGGATTTCGCCAAATCCTGCTGGTGGCGGGAGAACATCCGAAGTTCATCAGCCAAACCTACCTGGCCGATTGCGTGCGGGCGCTCGCGCCTGATTTTTCTTCGATCGCAATCGAGGTCGGCCCGATGGAGACGATGGATTATGAGCCGATCGTGCAAGCGGGCGCGGAGGGACTCGTCGTTTATCAGGAAACTTACAACCGGGCGATTTACGCCGAGATGCACACCTCGGGTCCGAAACGCGATTTCACTTGGCGGCTCGATTGCCCGCAACGCGGTCACGATGCCGGATTTCGCCGGATCGGAATCGGCGCGCTTTTTGGTCTGGCGCGTTGGCAGGAAGAAGCGATCGCACTCGCGGCGCACATCGAATATTTATTAAAATGCTGCTGGCAGGCGCAGATCACAGTCAGTTTGCCACGCTTGCGTCCGGCCGCGGGCGAATTCCAGCCCGCCTTTTCGATGAGCGATCGCGAGCTGGCGCAATTGATCTGCGCATTTCGTATCACTTTTCCGCAGGTGGGAATTGTTCTGAGCACCCGCGAACGGGCCGATTTGCGCGATGCGTTGGCGCCGCTCGGGATCACAATGATGAGCGCGGGAAGCCACACCGAACCTGGCGGTTATACCGGCCAGGGCACGCACGATCTGCATCGGACGGTGCGCGGCCGGATTGTCGCGCCGGAATTTCAAAATGGAGAGGACCTGCTCGCCCGCGGACAATTCGAGATCAGCGACGAGCGATCGCCCACCGAGGTCGCCGCGGTTTTGCGACGTCGCGGTTTCGAGCCGGTTTGGAAAGATTGGGATCCCGCGCTTCTCGCTTCATGAAAATTTGGATCAACGGCGAAGTGGCCGAAACGAACGGCGCCGAAAATATTGCTGAACTGGTCGCGTATTTCGGCCTTCATCCCGGCGCCGTTTTAATCGAACACAATGCCGTCGCGCTTCGGCAAAGGGAATGGTCGAAGCGGCCGCTGGCGGAAGGCGATCGAATCGAATTGGTTCGCGTCGTTGCGGGCGGATAAACTCAGCGCCGGACCGCGACTGCCAGCCGCAGACCGAGCAAAACAAAGAGCGATCCGACAGCGCGATGGAGCAGAGCTGCGATCGTCGCGTTCGTGCGAAGCCACCCACTGAATTCTCCGCCAAACCAGGCCAGCAGCAGACACCAAATTGTTCCGGTAGTGACAAAAGTTAATCCGAGAAAAAGGAACGCGATCATTTTCGCTGGAGCGGCCGAGTCGATGAATTGCGGGAGAAACGCGAGAAAAAAAAGCGCGACTTTCGGATTCAAAATGTTGGTCAAAATGCCCTGACGAAAAGCGACGGCGGCGCGGCGCTGTTTGAAGTGTGCCGGCAAATTTAAATCGGCCCGACGCTGCAGGAGAGTTCGAATCCCGAGAAAAATGAGATAAGCGGCGCCGGCGAGTTTGACTGCAGAGAAAGCCCACCCGGATGTGGCGAGGAGGGCAGAGAGACCGAGCGCAGCCGCGCAGGTGTGCACAATGCTGCCCACGCAAATTCCAAACGCGGAGGCGACACCGGCTGCGCGCCCTTGCGCGATGCTTCGGCCCAAAATATACACCGTGTCGGGTCCGGGCGTGAGATTGAGCAAAATTCCCGCCGTCAGAAAAAGGCCGAAGTCGTGGATCCCAAACATCAATCAGCTTTGCAATCAGTTTGCATTTTGTTTGCCGCCGTTGATCAACCAAGCCGCTTCACCACGACTCGCATCCCATCGGTCTGAATAACGGTCACTGGTGTTTCCGCGGCAATGAATTCGCCTTCAGTCACGACGTCGACAACATGATCGGCGAAACGCGCTTTGCCGCTGGGGCGCAAGATAGTGAGCGCGGAACCCTGCATGCCAGGCGCGAGAGCGACCGCAGTGGCGAATTCTCGCGGCGCCGCTGCGAGCGACGGCCCGGGCGGATTCGTCGTCATCAGCGCGAAGCGGCGATAGAGACTTGTGCTCGGGAGATAGCGGGCCAGGATCACGATCAGGATCGTGGCGGCGACTAGGGCGAGAAAGAGATTGCGCAACGGAACCGCGATCATCTGTCCGGTGGGGAAAAATGTTTCGCCGGGATAACGATCGATCATCGCCCAAAGGAGCGAGGCGAGCATTAGAAAGACGCCGGCCACGCCGAAAATAATCGTCGAGTGGGCGAAGAACATGATCTCGATCAAAACCAGAGCGATGCCGAGGACGAAAAGCGCGACCACTTCCCAGCCTGCCAGACCCGCCAGATAATGGCCGAGAAAAAAGAGCGCGAAAAAAACCGCGGCGAGAACACCGGGCAAACTCGCGCCCGGGATTTTGAATTCCAGATATGCGCAAATAATTCCCAGCAGAAGAATCAGCGGCGCGAGCTGAGTGATCCAAAACGCCAGCCTTTCAAAACCACTCGGATCGAGCGAGACCAGACGGCCTTTCAATCCGGCTTTGCGCGCGAGATCTTCCACCGAGTCGGCGACGCCATCGGCGAGGAGCGGTTTGCCGTTTAACTTTTCGGTCGCTTC
>DASXNS010000167.1:0-9494 GCA_036494865.1 Chthoniobacterales bacterium
ATTTTCGCGCCGCCGACGTCCATCGCCGCGGCGGTTCCGAGAATGGAGTGGGTCGCATTCGCTGTGAAGGAAATCAGCACGAGAAAAACAACCGCCGCGTTCGCGGTATTGAACTGAGCAGCGAGCAGAATAATCACCACCTCCAAGAAATAGAGCGCGCCGGCGACGGGAGCGCGGCGCCCGTTAAACAAAGTGTCCGAGACATAACCGGAAATGAGCGATCCAGCGGAGGCGACGAACGGAATCAGAAATCCGAGAAACTGAAATTGCGCCGAAGAATAATCGACGTGATGCGCTTCCTGCATGAAACGCGGAAACCATTGATCGATCCCCTGCCGGACCGCGCCGGTGCAAGAGTATGCACAGGCAATAATCCATACGACTGGGTTCGACGCGATAGCGGCGAAAACCTCGCTGATGGTCGCACGGACCTCGCCGCCAGTTTCCTCCTCCGGATTCACACTGGGAAAGCCCGCTTGCTCCGGAGTATCTTTGACGACAAGTGCCATCAGGAGCGCGATCAGAGTCGTTAGGCCGGCCGGAATCCAGAAGAGCCAGCGCCAATGGAGCGGAGGAATTCGCCACATTCCGAGAAATAAAAAGCCGGCGAGCAACGCGGGGCCCAGAGTAAAAATGCCGAAGCGCCCAAGGTTAATCATGAATCCAAAAATGCCGGCAAAACGGCCGCGCTCATTTTTCCGAAACCATGCTGCGTTCACTTTCACCATTCCCGGCGCGCCGAACGCCTGCATGTAGCCATCCACGCCGCGAATCGCCACGAACAAACCGAGTAGGCCCCAGAAAGAGGCGACGCCGAAGAGCACGTTCATCACGATCGTGCCGGCCGCGCCGATTAACATGGCGCGCTTCCCACCGAGGCGATCCGTCAGCAAGCCGTTAATGATCTGGCCGCAGGCGTAGGCAAGAAGCGCGGTCGTGATGATCGTGCCCATTTGCGCTTTTGAAAAACCGAACTCGGCGCTGATGGCGCGATTGCTGAGCGAAAGATTGTAACGGCACATGTAAAACGACGTGTAGAGCAGACCGATAAAGGTCCAGTTCACGCCGCGCCGCGCGCGGAAACCTGGCGGATGCGGGATAATGTGGCCGGTCACGAGAAAGCGGAGCATGCGATCCGCTAGCGAGTGAGACAATGAAAAAGCGCGGCTCTGTCGGGGAATGCGGGGGTGGTTTCCGCGATAACGCAGTTGCGGTTTAGCCGCAATCTCGCACGGTGCTTTTACACAGCGTGAATATCGAAACTCTCCACATCGGAATGAAGGTGCGGCATCCGCAGTATGGCATTGGTGTCGTTAGGTCGCTAACGCAGCATACGGCCGAGATTGGATTTGATGATGCGCCTAGAACCGTCGCGCCGGCCTCCAGTGAACTGGAACCCGCGGAAGCGACCGCGACTTTGTCCGAGCTGCAACTTCCCCTTGCCAATCTGATCCGCGATACCGCGCACGCGGTCGTGGAAGCGCTGGGGTTGGAACAAAAAGATGTGGTGGTGGAAGGTTTGGCGAATCGCTGGCAACGCGGAACGCTTCTGCTGCAATCAGCCGACGAATCGCTCCAGCCGAAGGAGATCCCGCTCGAGACCTTCTTTCACAAGATCGTGATGATCCGAAACAATCTGCGCGTGCTCGAGCAAAAGGTGAACGCCAGCGACAAACTCAGTGAGGCGGACAAATTCGATCTTCAGCAGTACATCACGCGCTGCTACGGCTCGCTCACCACTTTCAACATCCTCTTCAAGAACAAAGAGGATCAGTTCAGGACCGGCGCCTGAGACGAGTCTACAGATCCCATTTCTTCGGCAGCTTTTGTTTCAGCGTTTCGACCGGCTCGAATAAATCGCCCAACTTTTCCACCCGTTTCAGCACGCGATCGGAGGGGAAGACAAGCATCTCCGCTTTCTTTTTCTTCAGAGTCGTTTCGACTTCGTCCCAAGTGACGGGCGTGGAAACGGTCGGCTGCTCCTTGGCGCGGAGCGAATAAACATTGACGGTTGTTTTGTGTTCGTCGTTCTGACTCCAGTCGACGAATACTTTTCCACCGCGCAATGCTCTCGCCATTTTCGAGATCACGAGTTTGGGATGCTCGCGCTCCAGATGTTCCGCGAGCGCTCGCGATAAATCCTTTGTCTGATCGAATGTCGCGGCGGTGTTGAGCGGGACATAAACCTGCAATCCTTTCGACCCCGAAGTTTTCGCCCAGCTTTTCAATTTCATTTCCGCCAACAGCGCCCGCAGCCAAAGCCCGACCTGACAACATTGGACGATGTCCGCCGGCGCACCCGGATCGAGATCGAACACCATCATGGTGGGCCGCGTCACATCTTTCCTGCGCGCCAGCGAGGTGTGCAATTCGATGTCGGCGAGGTTCGCCGCCCAGACGAGCGTCGGGAGATCCTGCGCGAGGCAATAATGCATGTCGCGCTGATTGCCTTCACTCCAAACCGTTGCGGTTTTCACCCAGGGGGGGCGATGCGTCGGGCAATTTTTTTCGTAGAAAAATTGCTGATCCACCCCGTTGGGATAGCGCTTCATCGTCAACGGCCGGTCTTTCACATGCGGCAGCAAAACAGGCGCGATCCGGATGTAGTAATCGATCACCTGCCCCTTGGTGAAGCCGGCTTTCGGGTAAAGGACTTTGTTTAAGTTCGAGACCGCCAATTTCCGGCCCTCGACGATCAACTCCGCTTTATCGCTCATACGCTTCACCAATTATCGTCGCGGGAACGGCGAACGCGTCTGCTTTTGTCCTGACCGCGCTCATGCAAAAAAGCGGGCAGGCGAAAGCATGGGCTGCGGTTTGCAGATCCGCGCGACGCAATGCTCCCAACTCTCGTGCCCGCTCAGAATCTCAATTTCAACCCGCAAAAAATAAATCGGCACTTCCGTTTTCGTCAGCCGCGGGAAACGAACCGCGTCTTTCTCAGTGGTCACGATCATCGCCAGATCGCGGCGGATGCAGCGGTTAATGAAACTCTGCAGTTCGGCCTCGGTATAACGGTGATGGTCGGTGTAGCGCTTCGAAACTTCAATCCGCGCGCCGAGCTCGCGCAGGCCCTCTTCGAAACTTTCCGGAACCGCAATTCCGCAGAGCGATCCGATGTAGGTATCGCGCAGTTTTTCCAACGGGATCTGCTCCCCGCTAAAAACATTCTGCAAATGGAGAGGTCGATGGGCGCACTCGATAATTTCAGCGGTGCGGTTGTAGCGGCGGATTCGTTTCACCAATGAGTCGTTAGGCTGGCCGGTGCTTTTGGTGATGAAGATGTAGCTCGCGCGTCGCAAGTTTCTCGGCGGCTTGCGCAACGTGCCGCGCGGCAACAAATGTTCGTTCCCAAAAGGCGCCTGCCGATCGATCAGGACGATGTCGAGGCGATGCTTTAAATGGAGATACTGCAGACCGTCATCCAGCAAAAGCGTGTCGGCTTTTAGTTCCTTGATCGCGAACAGCCCGCTTTTCACCCGATCCTTATCGACCAAAACGATCACGTCTTTGAGATTATTCGCGAGCATATACGGCTCATCTCCCGCGATTAGCGAATCGAGCAGAAGCGTTTTACCGTCCGAGACAACCCGGGGCGGGCTGGGGTCTTTTCGCGAAAAGAAATTCCATCCTTTTCCCGGAACAGGACGCGGCACGCTTTTGTAGCCGCGGCTAAGAATCGCCACCCGTCGCCCACCGGCTCGCATCGCCCGCGCAAATTTTTCCACGATCGGAGTTTTGCCGGTCCCGCCAACCGTCAGATTGCCAATGCTGATGACGAGACAGCCCAGCGTCCGTTCGCGAAAAATTCGATGGCGATAAAGAAAAAGGCGGAGCTGCACCATCCACTCGTAAATGAAGGAAAGCGCATAGAGCAGAGCGCGGAGCAAGGTCGCGCGAATGCCATGACGCCGTTCCAAAATGACGTCGATGGCAAACTGCTCGAGATTTTCAGTGCGAAGACCCACTTAGCGATTTTTAGATTTCGGATTCTCGTCCACAATCCGCACGCCACGATTGTCGGCAGAGGTGATAATTGTTTTCGCGTTCTTCGATCTAGCAGCGGTGACCATCGCCCGGGAGATTTCCTCCGGCGACCGAAGACTCACTGCGCAAATCGTGGAGCCTGACCCGCTCAAAAATGCGCCGAGAGCGCCAGCGGAGATGGCAGCTGCAACGGTCTCATCAAAGAACGGAATCAATTTCTTGCGAAACGGCTGGTGCAAATGATCGTCGAAGAGACCGGATAATGCTTCATACTCGCGCGAGGCAAAGGCCGCGGTAATGGCGCAGGCGTTCCGGCAGCTTTCCACAGCTTGGAGGCGATCGATCTTTCGAGGCAGAAGACGGCGCGCTTCCTCGGTGGCAATTTCGAAACTCGGAATCAAGAGAATAAAATGGAGCTGTGCGGAAACGGTGAATGTTTGGCAGATATCGCCGCGCACAACATTGAAACCGCCGTAGGTGGCGGAGGCGGCGTTGTCTGGATGTTTCTCGAGACGCGCGCAGAGCTGGAAAATTTCCTGTCGCTGCAACGGTCGATCCGCCAGCGCGTTCAAACCATGGATCACCCCGAGACGCACGGTGACGCTGCTGCCGAGACCACGGCAGCGCGGGACCGCGCCGGCGATCGAACACGAGAACGAAAACCGCGCGCAGCCCGCGCGTCCGAAGAATGCGTCGGCAGCGCTCCGGATCATGGCATCGGTGCGGCTGGCGCGCCCGCGCGAAACCGTCACCTCATTATAAATACGCAACGCGATCCCGAGGCAGTCAAAACCCGGACCGAGATTGGACGTGCTCGCCGGAACGCGGACAGTGACCTGTTGCATATTAGCTGCGCTCGGGGCGGCGACGCCATTGTAGCGTGCTCCGCCTAACGAGCAAGCGACCGACGCAGAATCGAGCTGACAATCGATTCACGTATTGAGTGTTCGCCATGCCCTTGTTTTTTTTAGCGCCGTGAAACCGTCTCAATGGAT
Organism: Chthoniobacterales bacterium; assembly: GCA_036494865.1. Classification (GTDB taxonomy): domain Bacteria; phylum Verrucomicrobiota; class Verrucomicrobiia; order Chthoniobacterales; family UBA10450; genus AV80. The sequence continues at coordinate 4,983 of DASXNS010000167.1, forward strand.
TGATTCCGCTTTGCACCGCGATTTTATCGCGGAACAAACTGACGCTATTCGGCTTTGCACTTCGCCGGACGGATGGGTGGAACGTTACGGCTTCGACGTTTTGATTTCGCATAAAACTGAGGCCGCTCTGGAACGTCTCAAGACGGAGCTCTGTCTTTGGGCGCTCAATGTCGATTTTAAATTCCGTCGCGTCTTCGCCCGTATTCTTCCCAAGCAAAACGACGAGCGCGCAGCGCCTCATCTGGTGCTGGGCGATCCGGGCACGAATCTGCAAAGCACCGCGACGGAACGGATGGTGCGTTACGGAATCGATTTTGGCGCGGGATATTCTGTCGGTTTCTTCATTGATCAGCGCGAGAACCGCCGATTCGTCCGCGATGTCGCGCCGCGGACTTTGCTCAACTGCTTCGCTTACACCTGTTCGTTTTCCGTGGCGGGCGCGACCGTCGGAGCACAGACGGTCAGCATCGATCTCTCAAAAAAATCGCTCGCGCGCGGGCGGGAAAACTTTGCTTTGAATGCGTTGCCAACCAACGATCATCGTTTTCTGGCTGATGACGTGATGACGGTGCTCCCGCGATTGGCGCGGAAGGACGAGAAATTCGACGTGATTATTCTCGACCCGCCGACGTTCTCGCGCTCGCATCGCGGGAAAGCATTTCAGGTGGAGCGAGATTTCGAGACATTGCTGCTGGCGGCATTGGAAGTGGCGGCGCGCGATGCGAAAATCCTTCTTTCCACGAACTGCGCGAGCCTGCAGGAACGCACCCTCGAAGTCATGGCTCGCTTTTGCCTGAAGGCGACGCGCCGTGCCGGGACCTTCCACCGCGAGCCGCTGCTGCCCGATTTTCCACCGGGCGCGGGAGCCGTCACAGTTTGGTTGACGTTGCGTTGAGGAATTTTGGACGCGCAAAACACTCTCGCGCTTCGAAGTGTTAGTAACATGGACGAACAGTTTTCAGGAACGGCGGAGGACATCGCGGAACGCGGCCTTCGTTACACCAAAGATCAATTCGAGCAGGTCCTCGAGCAGACGGAAGAATACGTGCGCGAAAATCCGACCAGATCGATCGCTTATGCGCTTGCCGCTGGATTCATTCTCAATCGTTTGCCGATCGGCCGGATTTGCGGCGGTTTGATCCGATTGCTCATGCTCGCTTTCAAGCCGGCGATTCTGGCCTACGGCGCGACCAAACTCTATCAAGCCGCCCAGAGAGACGAAGGCTGACTTCGGCGCTCCGCGTTTTATTTGTCGAGCGTGAAGCCGACTTTGAGGGTGACCTGCCAGTGATTGATTTTGCCGTCTTCGATGTGGCCGCGAGTTTCTTTCACCTCGAACCAGCGCATGTTTCGGATCGTCTTGTGGGCGCGCGCTACTGCGTTGGCGGCCGCTTCCTCGATGCTGTTGGTTGACGAACCGACCAGCTCGATTTTTTTGTAAACGTGATCGCTCATGCGGCCATTGTTCGGCGGGCGCGCCGCGAAAACAAACGAAAACGGAGAACGCCTCTGGCTGGGGCTACGTTTCCATTGAGCGAAACGTCAAGGTTGCTAGCCTCTTGCTGAAATGGCCGAAAACATCGAGTCGCATCTGATCGAGAATCGCGTTTTCAAGCCGGCGAAGGAATTTGCCAAACGCGCACGCATCAAAAGTTTCGCACACTATCGGCGCCTCTATCGCGAATCGATCGCCCGACCTGAAAAATTTTGGGCGCGGGAAGCAGGCGAACTCGTTTGGCAAAAACGCTGGAATAAAGTTTTGGAATGGAAGGCGCCGTTCGCGAAGTGGTTTGTCGGTGGGAAACTGAACGTCTCGGAGAATTGTCTGGATCGGCATCTTGCCGGACCGATTCGAAACAAAGTCGCGATTTTGTGGGAAGGCGAGCCCGGCGATAAGCGTGCGCTTACCTACCGGCAATTGCATCGCGATGTCTGCCGCTTCGCTAACGTGCTGAAGCGAAACAAAATTCGCAAAGGCGATCGCGTCATCATCTATATGCCGACGATTCCGGAGGCTGCGATCGCGATGCTTTCTTGCGCGCGCATCGGCGCGGTGCACTCGGTGGTTTTCGGCGGATTTAGCGCTGATAGCATTCGCGACCGAATCGCTGATAGCGGGGCCATCGCCGTGATCACGGCGGACGGCGGTTATCGCCGCGGCGCAATCGTTCCGCTCAAAAAAAATGTGGACGATGCATTGCGCGGCGGCACTTCAATCAAACGCGTGATCGTGTTTCGTCGCGCTGGCAACGACGTTCATATTGAAGAGGGCCGCGACGTCTGGTGGCACCGCGAACTGGAATACGTCGACGCGCATTGCCCAGCCATCCCGCTGGAGAGCGAGCATCCTCTTTACATTCTCTACACCAGCGGCTCGACCGGGAAACCGAAAGGAATTTTGCATACCACGGGCGGCTATCTCGTCGGAGTTTATTCCACGACGAAATACGTTTTCGATGTCCGCGATGACGATGTTTATTGGTGCACCGCCGATGTCGGCTGGGTCACCGGTCATAGTTACGTCGTGTATGGACCGCTCGCGAATGGCGCGACGACGCTGATGTATGAAGGCGCACCTAATTGGCCGGAACCCGATCGGTTCTGGCGCATCATCGAGGAATACGGCGTCAATGTTCTCTATACTGCGCCGACGGCGATTCGCGCGTTCATCCGCTGGGGCGATCAATGGCTCGAGAAACATGATCTTTCGTCGCTGCGTCTTCTCGGATCGGTGGGCGAGCCGATCAATCCGGAGGCGTGGATGTGGTATCGGGAAAAGGTGGGCGGCGGCCGCTGTCCCGTCGTCGATACCTGGTGGCAAACGGAAACCGGCGCAATCATGATCACGCCGTTGCCGGGCGCAATTCCTACCAAACCAGGCAGCGCAACGCTTCCATTTTTCGGCGTCGATCCCGCGGTCGTCGATGAAAAAGGAAAAGAAGTGGGCCCGAATGTCGGCGGCAAATTGATCGTTCGCAGACCGTGGCCCTCCATGCTGCGCACGATTTACGGAGATAAGGAACGCTACAAGAAACAATATTGGAGCGAGTACAAGGGAAATTATCTGACCGGCGATGGCGCGCGCCGCGATAAGGATGGATATTTCTGGATCGTCGGTCGGATCGACGACGTCTTGAATGTTGCCGGTCACCGTCTTGGAACATCGGAGATTGAAAGCGCGCTCGTCAGTCACGCCAGCGTCGCGGAAGCCGCGGTGGTCGGCCGGCCTGACGAACTAAAGGGCCAGGGCGTCGTTGCATTCGTGACGCTCAAGGGAACGATCGTGGCCAGTGATTCGCTCAAGCACGAACTGCGAAATCACGTCGGCGTTCAGATTGGGTCAATCGCAAAACCCGATGAAGTTCGTTTCGCCGAAGCGCTGCCGAAGACGCGCAGCGGAAAAATCATGCGGCGCTTGTTGAAGGAAGTCGCGAGTGGAAAACGCGTGACCGGCGACACCACGACCCTGGAAGATCTGAGCGTGCTCGCGAAGCTGAGCGAAGCGGAAGAGTAGCAATGACGAATTTACGTTGGAGCGCGACCCAACCCGCGTAGCCTTCTCTTGTGAGTTTCATTCGAACAGGTCTGCGCGAGATCGGGCTGAAGATTCGCCGGCAAAAAACGCGGATAGCGTTGCGTCACGAAAAACGCCTCTTACAAAAAAGCGAGATCAATCTCGGCCGCGAAGGCTGTTCGCAGGCAGTCAATTTTCCCGAGGTCCGGAACGAGATCGTGGCGTTGAAAAAGCTCGAGCAGGAACAGAAGGAAGTCGCATTGCGAATCGCGCAAATCGAGGAAGGGATCCGCCAGATCGAGGCGCAGCGGGAACAAAATGCGAAAGAGCAGAATGAAGCGCTGGCTAAACTCGAGGAAGAAAAGAAACCGATTATCGAGCGACGGAACGAAGCGAAGGCAGCAGCCGATCTCTGCGACCGCGAGCTCGCCAGCGTCGAACGCCGGTTGCAGGACAATGACGCAGCCGATCGCGAGCTCCTGAAAAAACTGGCGGAATTGCAGGCGCAGGTTCCGCCGCCGGAGGATCTCGAGGCACAGACGGCGGCGATCGGTGCGCGGCGCGTGCGGCTTCCGGAAGAACGCGCCGAAGTGACCCGCGCGCGGCTGGGCAGCGCGGAAGCGTGCCGGACGGCCAAGGAGAAACTTGCCCGCCATGACGTCGAATTCGCCGCGATAGAAAAAAATATTGAACGGGTGCGCGAGGAATTCGAGGCCCGCGATCGCGTCTTGAACGAAAACAGCCGGCTGCAGCAGGAGGCGTTACGGGAAGCGCGCGGCCGCCATCAAATCGTGGAGGAAAAGAAAAATCCGGCCTATCTCAACATTGGCCGTCATCTCGCTTCTCATGGAATCGCGCCGCCGAATGCGCCGCATCTGCTGGTGGACGTGCAAAAGCATCGCGCTGCAGTCAAACGCCATTCCCAATACACTGCCGAGCTGGCAGTGCTCTCCAGCCAGATCGACAAACAAGAACTGCGGAAATTTTATTTCGCGATT
>DASXNS010000168.1:0-16144 GCA_036494865.1 Chthoniobacterales bacterium
ACCGCCGTTTCTTGGGCGGCGGCGGACTAGTGGCGACTTGATGCATTTCTTGCGTGGTTAAATTCGTAGAGCCGAGAGCAATAATGGCTTTTTAGACCTTTGAAAAGCAAATCTCGTTCACTTCGTGCACTGCAAATAAGAATGGCGACGAGCTGAGGCCGGCGTTCGATGATAAAGCCACTCATCAGCAATGAGATGCGCTTTGGAGCGAAATGGATTCAGAAATTTCGTCCCTTCGATTCCGGGCGCTAAACTCCCATGCGGAAGCGATCCTGGATCTGTTCGATTGCCCACGCGGCATGTTCTGCAATCAGCGGCTCGATGTCAGCCGCTGCGCGATGCAGCGCGGGCAGATCGCTCGCATCTCCGACATTTCCGAGAGCCACGCACACATTTCGAATGAAGCCCCGCCGCTTGACCCGCTTGATCGGCGAGCCGCGGAACATCACGCGAAATTGCGCGTCGTCGAGCGCAAGGTAATCGCGCAGACGCAGGCCGAGCGCAGGCCGCGCCGCGAAAGCTGTTTCGCGCGAAGCGGACGCAAACCGATTCCAAGGGCAAGCATCGAGGCAATCGTCGCAACCATAAATCCGATCGCCGATCAGCGAGCGCAGCTCGAGAGGAATTGCGCCCTTCAGCTCGATCGTTAGGTAAGAAATACAACGGCGCGCATCGAGCCGATGCGCACTCGTGATCGCTCCGGTCGGGCAGGCATCGATGCAACGGCTGCAACTGCCGCAGCGCGGCACCTGCGGTGCATCGGGAGGAAGCGCGAGTGTCGTTAAAATTTCGCCGAGGAAAAACCACGCGCCTAGTTCTTGGTCGATGAGCATCGTGCTTTTCCCGTGCCAACCAATTCCGGCCTCGGCGGCGTGATCGCGCTCCAGAACGGGACCGGTATCGACATAATATTTTTGGGTGCCGCCGCGCTCCCGCAAAAAAACATTCAACGCTTGCAGCTTCCGCAACATGACGTCGTGATAATCATCGCCCCACGCATAACGCGCGACGCGCCCGGTCGCCGCGCCTTCCCTGCGCGGAGCTGAAGCGCCCTGCCAATAATTCAACGCGACGACAATAATCGACCGCGCGCCCGGCAAAATTTTTTCCGGGTCGCATCGCTTTTCTTCGCCGCGCTGCATCCAATCCATTTCGCCGCCTGCTCCAGCGCGAAGCCACGCGCGAAATTCCTCGCCGTGCTTCGGCGCCGCCGCCTCCGTGATTTTGCAAGAATCGAAACCAAGCGCTTTCGCCCGATCGATCAGTTCGCGTTTAATTGCGATAGCCGTTTGATTCACAAACTTTCGATGCTTTTCAAAATTGCCTCCGCCACTTCGTCAGTTGTGAGCGCTGAAGTGTCGAGATGGAAATCGGCCGCTGCGCGGTAAAGAGGAGAACGGATGTGCAACAATTCCGTCATTGTCGCGCGCGGATTTTCTGTCTGCAAGAGCGGCCGCGTTTTTCGTCGCGAGATTCTGCGAAAAAGACTTTCCTCATCCGCCTCCAGGTTCACGACTGTCCCGAGGCGGCGCAACAGTTCCACATTGCCAGGCCGCAACACGATTCCTCCGCCCGTCACTACGATCACCGGGCCCACGTCTCTTAATTTCCGGAGCATCTCAGTTTCTGTGTCGCGAAATTTTTCCTCTCCCATGCGCGCGAAGATTTCCGAGATCGATAAACCAAAGCAGGCCGCCACCATTTCGTCGGTATCGTAACGAGAAAGTCCGGTCTTGCGGGCGAGCGCGCGCCCGCTCGAAGACTTGCCGCTGCCCATGAATCCGATGAGCACGATGGCGTGGCCGCGTTTGCTCATCGTTCACTATGAGACGGCGATCCGCAGTTGCAATGCGCCCTTCGACCAACAAAAAGAGCTTTGCAAGCAGAGCGGTTCTGGGGAAGTGATGAAGCATCGCCATGCCTTCGCAAAAAACTTCCCGCGCCCTCGTGGCTGTAGTGATGGGAAGCGCTTCAGATTGGGAAACAATGCGTCACGCAGTCGAGCTGCTCGATGAGCTCGCCGTGCCTAACGAACACCGGATCGTCTCCGCCCATCGCACGCCCGAGATGATGGCGAAGTTCGCCCGGACCGCAGCGTCACGCGGCTTGCGCGTGATCATCGCGGGCGCGGGCGGCGCCGCTCATTTGCCGGGAATGATCGCGGCCCACACCTGGCTGCCGGTGTTGGGCGTGCCGGTGCAATCTCAGGCATTGCACGGGATTGATTCACTCCTTTCCATCGCGCAGATGCCGGCCGGTGTTCCCGTCGGCACCCTCGCCATCGGCACTGCGGGCGCGACCAATGCGGCCCTTCTTGCCACCGCGATCATTGCTTTGCAGGATGACAAGGTCCGCAAAAACCTGGAAGCATTTCGAAAAAGGCAAACCGACGCGGTGCTCTCGCAGCGCGCGCCATGACCCGCCGATTTTTGCCGGGCGCGACCATCGGTTTGATGGGCAGCGGCCAACTCGGCCGCATGTTCACGATCGCGGCTCGGCGAATGGCATATCGCGTTCATGTCTTCAGCCTCGAGACAGACAGCCCAGCGGGACAGCTGGCCGATCGCGAAGTGGTCGCGGACTATTCCAATGAAAATGCGGTGCGCGGATTTGCCCGCGAAGTTGATTTGATCACCTTCGAATTCGAAAATATTCCGCTCACCACGATCGAATGGTGCGCGCAGGAATGCCAAGTGCGACCAGCCGGTTCTATCCTCCACACCGCGCAACATCGGCTTCGCGAAAAAGATTTCCTTTCCGGCGCCAGGATTCCCGTCGCTCCATATCGTGCGGTCCGGAGCGCACATGAACTTTCCGCAGCGCTCGAGCAAATCGGCCGGCCCGCGATTTTGAAAAGCGCCGCGTTTGGCTACGACGGAAAAGGTCAGCAGATGATCGCTGCGCGGGAAGATTTCGATGAGATTTGGAATGCGCGCTCGGGCGACGAATTGATCCTGGAGCGTGCGATTGATTTCAAAATGGAGCTTTCCGTAATTGTGGCGCGTGGGCCCGACGGCTCGGTCGCGACGTTTCCGGCCTGCGAAAATATTCATCGCAATCACATTCTCGATCTCACCGTCGTGCCGGCACGCGTCGATGAGCGGGTGGAGTCTGCCGCTGCTGAGCTGGCGCGGACCGTCGCGGAGAAATTGGGATTAACGGGATTACTCGCAGTAGAAATGTTTCTCGACCGTGACGGACAGCTGCTGGTGAACGAGCTGGCTCCCCGTCCGCATAACTCGGGACATTGGACAATCGAAGGCTGCGCCACTAGTCAATTCGAGCAACATCTTCGCGCCGTCTGTGGTTTGCCGCTTGGTTCCACTGCAATTTTGCGCCCGGCGGCGATGGCGAATCTGCTCGGCGATCTTTGGCAATCGGGCGAGCCGGACTGGACCGCGGCACTGCAAATCGACAGCGTGCATCTTCATCTCTACGGAAAACACGAGCCGCGCCCGCGACGAAAAATGGGACATCTCACTGCGCTTGGAACTACCGCTGCTGGTGCACTCGCCGCCGTCTCGCGCGCACGAAGCGCTCTTACGCGCGAGCTCGCGTGAAGACAACAGTGCTCTCGGCCGAAAACGCCGAAGCAAATTCGACTGCGATCGATTTGCTGCGGCGAGGCGAAACTGTGGCGCTCCCGACGGAAACAGTTTATGGCCTCGCGGCGGATGCACTGAATGAAACCGCAGTCCTGAAAATTTTCGCCGCAAAATCGCGGCCGCGCTTCGACCCGCTTATCGTTCATCTGCCGTCGGCTGATTGGTTCGAGCGTGTTGCCATCATAGAAGATTCTGTGCGCGCAACGTTCCAAAATCTGCGCCTCCGATTTTCCCCGGGGCCGCTCACTTTTATTCTTCGGCGACGCCCGATTGTTCCGGACCTGGTCGCTGCCGGTCTCGAGACGGTCGCGGTTCGGATCAGCGCTCATCCGATTTTCGCAAAGATAATTCGCGAGTTCGGCGCTCCGCTCGCCGCCCCGAGCGCGAATCGTTTTGGTCGCATCAGTCCGACCACCGCCGGGCATGTCCTCGAAGAACTCGAGGGTTTAATTCCGCTGATAATTGATGGAGGCTCGAGTGCGCACGGACTGGAATCAACCATCGTCGCGCTTCGCAACGGACGCATCGAACTGCTGCGGCGCGGTCCGATTACCGAAGAAGAGCTTTCCGAATTTGGTGAAGTGGTTCCGGGCCACACGCGCGCGCAACCGCAAGCTCCCGGTCAGCTTCCCGCGCATTACGCGCCGCGAACGCCGCTGATCCTGGTTGACGATCCGGGCAAATTCGCCCGCGTCGCAGGAAAACGTTACGGGCTGGTGAGCTGGAAGGGCGAGATTCCCGCCGGCTTTGTTGAAACGCGCCGGCTAAGCGAGAACGAAAATCTGGACGAAGCCGCGGCAAATCTTTTTCGCTGTCTGCGCGAACTGGATAACGCGAGACTCGATTTGATTGTCGCCGAAAAAATTCCGGGAAAAGGTTTGGGAGCCGCGATCATGGATCGCCTTCAACGCGCCGCCGCTACTTTTGATGAGCCAGGCAAGCTTCAATGAAACCTTTGAAAAGTGGATGCGGCTTGTTCGGCTTGCTCTGAAATTCCGGATGATATTGGCAGGCGAGAAAGTAGGGATGGTCGCGCAGCTCGATCAGCTCGGCGAGCGCGCCGTCTGGTGATGTGCCGGAAATCGTGAATCCTTTTTCTCCCATCCGTTCCCGATATTTCATGTTGAATTCGTAGCGGTGCCGGTGCCGCTCGAGGACTTCGCGATCGCCGTAAATTTTCTCCGCGACGGTTCCCTTGGCGATTTTCGTCGGCCAGGTTCCGAGCCGCATACTCGCGCCTTTGGTTTTTACGTCGCGCTGTTCCTCAAGCAGACAGATCACCGGGTCCTGCGCGTTCTGATCGAACTCCGTGCTGTTTGCTTTTTCGAGCCCGCAGACATTCCGCGCGAACTCGATGGTCGCTACTTGCATCCCGAGACAAAGGCCGAGGTATGGAATCTTATTTTCCCGCGCGAAACGCGCTGCGCTGATTTTGCCTTCCACGCCCCGTTCGCCGAATCCGCCGGGAATCAACACGCCGGCGACATCTTTGAGATGACCATCCACGCCGCCGTCGAGCGTTTCCGCGTCGATCAATTTCAAATTGATCCCGCAGTCCTGACTCGCGGCCGCGTGGGTGAGCGATTCGTAAATGCTCTTATAAGCGTCCTGCAGGTCGATGTATTTACCGACGACGGCGATCGTCACTTGTTTCTTGGGACTGACGACGCGCTCCACAAATTTTCGCCAGTTAGTTAGGTTCGGTGGCCGGGCATCGATATGGAGCAATTCGCAAACGAGATCGTCGAGTCCTTCCTCATTCAGCATCAGCGGCATTTCGTAAATGGTGTGTCTCACATCGCGCGCTTCGATGACGCCTCTCGCCGAGACGTTGCAAAACATCGACAGCTTTTGCCTGAGCTCGCCATCGAGCGAATGCTCGGTGCGGCAGAGCAGCACCTGCGGTTGCAAACCGATCTCGCGCAATTTCGCGATGCTTTGCTGGGTCGGCTTCGTTTTCAACTCTCCCGCCGCTCGGATGTAGGGGATGAGCGTGACGTGCACGTTCACGACATTTTGCGCCCCGACTTCGAGGATGAATTGTCGGATCGCCTCGAGAAAAGGCAGCCCTTCGATGTCGCCCGTTGTCCCTCCTATTTCGGTGATGACAACGTCCGCCTTGCTTTCTTCCGCCACTTCGCGGATGCGATCCTTGATCACATCGGTGACATGCGGAATCACCTGCACGGTCTTGCCGAGATAATCGCCGCGGCGTTCCTTCAGGATCACGCTTTCGTAAACCTGACCGCTGGTCAGATTATTGTGGCGGGAGAGAATGCAATTGGTGAAGCGTTCGTAATGGCCGAGATCGAGATCGGTCTCCGCGCCGTCATTCAGCACGTAAACTTCTCCATGTTGAAATGGATTCATCGTCCCGGGATCGACATTCAAATACGGATCGAACTTTTGGAATACGACGCGCAGGCCGCGCAATTCCAAGAGCGTGCCGAGCGAAGCGGCGGCGAGACCTTTGCCTAACGAGCTCACCACTCCGCCGGTAATAAAAATGTATTTCATCGCTCTCTTCGACCGGTAGCCGGGGCCCTGCGGCCGACGCGACCCCGACCAACCTTGCGGCCCCGATCTCGCGCTCCGCCCAGCAAAGCGGCTACAGCTTTAGCGTCCTCCGGCGTGTCGATGCCGGGCGACCCGCTCTCAGTCATGACCACCTGAATTCTTACTCCATTCTCCAGCGCGCGCAAGTGCTCGAGGGAGTCCGTCCGCTCGAGCGGCGAAATTTTCCAGCGAACGAAACGGAGCAGGAGATCACGCCTGTAACCGTAAATGCCCTGGTGTCGAAAATGTCTGGGCGCATCCGCGGCTTTTGCCGCGTGAGGAATCGCTGCTCGCGAAAAATAAAGCGCGTCGCTATTCTTGTTCAGCACGACTTTTACCTGATGAGGCGAACCAGCTTCGGCTTCGTCGCGGAACGGATGAGCCGCAGTGATCATTTCCAGTTTCTCATCTCGCTGGAGCTCGCGGACGAGCCGATCGATCAAGCGGGGATCGATCAGCGGTTCGTCGCCTTGAATGTTGATGATGTGTCCAAATTGCTTTGCTTTCGCCGCGACTTCGGCGATTCGATCCGTGCCGCTGGCATGCTTCGCCGAAGTCATCGCAACTTCCGCGCCCCAGTTGAAGGCGGCTTCGGCGATCCGGAAATCGTCGGTGGCGATAATCAGGCGATCGAGTTTTTTTGCGCGCCGGCTTCGTTCCCAAACGTGCTGGAGCAACGGCTTTCCCGCTATCAAGTGCAGCGGCTTTCCGGGGAAACGGGTGGAACTCCACCGCGCGGGAATGATGCCGAGCGCCTTAGTCATCTTGTGTAAAAAGGAAACTCACAGCCGCGTTCTAAATGACTTCGCGGCGTTTGGTTCATATTTGATTGCGCAGGATAATTTCAGCGGCTTGCCCGAGATCGCACGCGGTCCAGTCCGGCGCGCAATCTGATTCGCTCGCGCCATATCCGGTCTGGACCAGAATGGTTCGGACAGCGGCGTTCTGTCCGCACTGAACGTCGATCGCCTTGTCCCCGACGAAATAGGAACGCGAAAGATCGAGATGATGTTCGCGCTGCGCTTCGAAGATCATCGCGGGCGCGGGCTTCCGTCGGGCGGATTTTGTGCCGGGAAGATCGGGACAATAATAGCTGGCGTCGATCAATCCACTTCCGAGCTGCCGGATAAATTCCATTTCAACTGTGTGATAATCAGCTTCGCTAAAATACCCGCGCGCAATTCCGCTTTGATTTGTAATGACAATCAACTTATAGCCGGATTTTTTCAGCCGGCGCAAAGCTTCGGCCGCGCCCGGAAAAACCTGGACCTTCTCCGGATCGCCGCAATAATCGACGTCGCGCATGAGAGTTCCGTCGCGATCGAGAAAGACGGCGGGCGAAGTCTCGTTAGGCGAGACGGTCATTTTGGAAACTCTCTGCGAGTTCCGAGCGCGTCACTGTTGCTGTTCCCAGTTTGCCGACGACGACGGCGCTGCCGTGGTTTGCGATTTCCGCCGCTTCGCTCGGTGTGGCTTCGGAGCAAAGCGCGAGAGTAAAGAGAGCGATCGCGGTGTCGCCCGCACCCGAAACATCGAAGACCTGCCGCGCCTTGGTCGGGACATGATGTGGTGGTTCTCCCTTTTGAAAAAGCATTATCCCTTGTTCGCCCAGGGTGATGAGCAAAAATTTCGTGTCCCATTTTTTCAGGAGAATCTCGCCTACCTTTAAGAGCGCTTCGTCTTTTGCCACCGAATCAACGGGATCGCTCCAGGCCAAACCAGCGGCCAGAAACGCTTCGCTGCGATTCGGTTTCACCACCGTGACTTTCTTCCACTCGAGCGGATGTTGCGGATTCGGATCAGCCGCGACGATTTTTCGCGCGGCGATTGCGTCGTTCGAAATTTGTTCGACCAACTCGGCGCTAAGAAATCCCTTGCCGTAATCTTCAAAAATGATCGCGTCAGTTTGCGCGAGCCGCCGCCGCACATTCTCCGCGACGCGCGCCACCTGGGCGGAAGTAGGGGAACGAATCTGCTCGCGATCAACTCGCACGATTTGCTGATTGCGCGCGATGATTCGTGTTTTCACGATCGTTTTGAAAGCGCTGTCTTCGATTACGTCAGCCGTGTCGATTTTGCATTTCGCTAACAGATCGCGGAGTTGAATTCCGCCGCGATCCGGGCCGATCAGCCCGATCACGCCGACCTGCTCGATGAATTCGCGGAGATTGCGGGCAACATTGGCGGCGCCGCCCGGATAAAAACTTTCCCCCGTCACCTCCACGACCGGGACGGGCGCTTCGGGGGAAATTCGCCCGACTTTGCCCCAGACAAATTCGTCCAGCATCAGGTCGCCGATGACGAGAATGCGTTTGGATGCAGCTCGAGCGAGGATTTCCTCAAGGCGGCGCGGGTTCATGATCGCGAAGCCCAAAAGCCAAAAAGAAATCCGCGGCTATGCCACCGGCTTGCGATCGCGGTGCGATTCAGAATCAAAATCTTGAGCGGGTAAATTTGTGACAACACAGATTCTGTTTAGAGTTATCCATTAATCCTGAATAGGCAGGCGAAATCAACAGTCGAAGCTTCGATGATCCCACTCCCTAAATTTTGTAGACTGAGCGTTGCTGTCGCCACCGGGCTGGCGTTGAGCTTGCAGGCCGCGGAGGCGCCCAAACGGGTCGACGTGAAACAGCTCTCGAAAACGGTGGAGGACGTGGTGGTCCCGTTGCCTAACGAGGTCTTCGGTGCGCTGAATAAACTCGGCGCGGTGAACTGGCGCGAATACGTCCGCAACGATAAGGGAAGCAATTTCACGGAACGTCCGCGGATCGCGCTTTTGCTCGGCGCGGTCATTGCGGACGGCTTCATCGCGGTGCAGGCGGAGGACGCGCCGACGGTGAAAGAGATCGGCCAGCGCGTTCTCACCTTGGCGAAAGGAATCGGCGTCGGCAATTCCATTACGCCGCATGCGAAAGCAATCACGGAAGCAGCCGACAAGCGGAATTGGACGGGCGTGCGCCAGGAGCTCGATCGCACCCAGAACAGCGTGCAACAGGCGATGAGTGAAGTGCACGATGAAAAATTATCGCAATTGGTCAGCCTCGGCGGCTGGCTGCGCGGCACGGAGGTTTTGACCGCTGTGGTGGACAAGCGTTTCTCGCCCGATGGCGCGGAGCTTTTGCACCAGCCGGATTTGCTGAATTATTTCGAGACGCGGCTGCAATCGATGCCGGAATTTAATCTCAAGCTTCTCCAGGACATTCACGACGCGCTGATCGAAGTGCGTCCGTTGATCGATGTCGGCGACGCCCACATTTCTCCTGCTTCGGTGAAGCGGATCAACGAGATCACAACGCGGCTGGGCGATGCGATCACGAAAAAATCTTAGCGCCCGATGAACGGCCTTTTCCACTCCGCGCATCGTCTGAGTTTTCTCGCCGCGGCATTTCTCTCTCTCATCCCGGCGGCGGGCGGATCGGTTGATGACGCACAATCTTTCGCGCTCCAGGCGGCGGAGCCATATGTAAAGGAAGGCTTCCAAGTGCGGGAGGATTATTGGGGCGGCGATCTGGGCGCAGGCGAAAAAAAGGCGGTGCGCCAGCAATTATTCAAAGGAAATGAGTATTGGTTCTGGATGGGAACGGAAGTGGAGGCGGCGAAAATTTCCGTCCACATTTATGATTCGGAAGGCAAACTCGTCGAGCAACCCGATAGCTGGCAGAAAGGGCATTTCGCGGCAGCGCATGTGATGCCCAGCAGCACCGGCAGCTACTTCATCATCGTAGAGATCGAGCAATCGCCGGAAGAACGAACTCATTGGGCGCTTGTTTACGGCTTCCGCTAATCAACGAATGCCTGGGATGCGCTTTGCCGGTGCGAGGTTTGACAGCGCCGGCCCGCTGCCGTTATCCTCAGCGCCCGATCAATCCGCGTCGAGATGAGTGAAACGCGCACGTTGCAGTTTGAAAGCGCGCGCTCGCTTCAATCGCTTTACGCCAACGATCTCAAACTTTTGAAAACGCTCGAAGATGCGCTCGGCGTCAAAGTCACGACCCGCGAAGGCTGGGTGAAACTCGAGGGCGAACCGGCGCAGGTCGATCGCGCGCAGAGGGTGTTCGAGCAATTGGAACGGGCGCGGCAAAAGGGCGTGGACATCCACAAGCATGAATTCAGCTACGCTCTAGATTCCGTGACCGAGTCGCGCCCGGATAATTTGAACGACGTGGTGGATGTGAAGATCGTGACCTCTTCGCGCAAGCCGCCGATTGTCGCCCGCACCCGCGGGCAGAGGAATTACGTCGAGGCGATTCAAAACCATGACATCGTTTTCGGCATCGGGCCGGCGGGCACGGGGAAAACTTATCTCGCCGTCGCGATGGCGGTTGCCGCGTTAAAGAAAGAACAGGTCAGCCGGATAATTTTGACCCGGCCCGCGGTGGAGGCGGGCGAGGCGCTCGGATTTTTGCCGGGTGATCTACAGGAAAAAATCACGCCTTATTTGCGGCCGCTTTATGATTCGTTGCGCGACATGCTCGATCCGGAGGAAATTGAGCGCTCGGTCGCGCGCCAGACGATCGAGATCGCGCCGCTGGCTTACATGCGCGGACGCACGCTCGGGAATGCCTTCGTCATTTTGGACGAAGCGCAAAACACGACGACCGAACAGATGTTCATGCTGCTGACGCGGATCGGGCCGAATTCCAAATGCGTCGTGACTGGTGACGTGACGCAAGTCGATCTGCCGCCGAACAAACGTTCCGGCCTGGTCGAGGCGTTGCAGGCGCTGAAAAATATCAGCGGTATTTCGGTGGTTTATTTCACCGAGCGCGATGTCGTCCGGCACGAGCTGGTGCGCGCGATCATTAACGCGTATCAACAGCACCGGTCTCCGGCGAACGTCGGTGGAAACGTGAATCGGAAATAACGCCATGCTCGATTTCCTGAAGCGCAATCAACTGGTCAAGCGCGGGCTCGCCTCGCGGAAGACGCGCCGCCGCCGGACCAAAAACGAATTGCTCCATAGTCTTGAATACGCGCCCTACGTGAAGTGGGTGATTTTCGCCGCGTTCATCGCCGGGCTGGCGCTGCTCATTTTCAGCGGACAGCAGCCGGAGCCCACGAAAAACTTCGTCATTGCGCTGCTGTTTTTCGCGACGGCGCTGACCCAGCTCTGGATCAATCAGCCGACGACGTTTTTGCGCACCTCGCGTCTGCTTCTCGTCTTCGGCGTGATCTTCGTCCAGCTCGCGGCGACGAAACTTCTGCTCGTCCTTTGCAACAACGGCATGTTTTCATTCCTGCGACCCGAGACGGTGGGACTGATCGCGCCGTACGCCTTTGCGCCACTCGTGCTCAGCGTTTTGCTCGGGCGCAATCATGGACTTTACGCGGCAGTTTTCGTGAGCCTTTGGAGCAGCATTCTTTTCGGCAAAGTCGATGCGCCGCTTCTCGTGTGCGGATTGATCAGCGGGTTTACCGCGGTTTATCTCACCCTACAAGTGCGCCGGCGCAGCCGCCTGATTCGCGCCGGTTTCGGCGTCGGCATCGCGATCTGGCTCTTGTCGCTCACGTTCGGCCTCATCGGGCCGATTGATCTTTTTTCGCAGGCCGGAACGAACTGGAAAATGCTCGGAATCCAAAGCGCGTTCGCGATCGGCAACGGCATAGTGACCGCGACCATCGTCGGTGGGATTCTCCCGATCCTCGAACATCTCTTCCAAATCACGACCGATATTTCCTGGCTGGAAGCGTCGGATCTCAATCACCCTCTGCTGCGCCGGATGACGATCGAAGCGCCGGGCACTTATCACCACAGTCTGGTGGTGGCGAACCTGGCCGAGTCGGCCGCGGAAGCGATCGGCGCGAATGGCACCCTCTGCCGCGTTTGCTCCTACTTCCACGATGTCGGCAAGCTGGTGAAGCCGGAATACTTCACCGAGAACATGAATTTCGAGCGCAATCCGCATGACGATCTCGCGCCGACGATGAGCGCGCTCATTATCATCGCGCACGTGAAAGAAGGCGTGGACCTCGCGCTCACCCACAAATTGAATCAGCGCATCATCGACATCATCCAGGAACATCACGGCACGTCGCTCGTATATTATTTCTACAAGCGCGCGCTCCAGCAGCAGGAAGACGCGCGGGCCGGCGGAAAGATCATGAACTTGCGCGAGGGCGACATTCCGGAAGTGCGCGAGGAGACGTTCCGCTATAGCGGGCCGAAACCGCAGACGAAAGAAAGCGCGATCGTCAGCCTGGCTGATATGGTGGAAAGCGCGTCGCGCAGTTTGGAAAAACCGACGCCGCAAAAGATCGAGCAGCTCGTGACGGAATTGATCGCGCAGCGCATCGCCGACGGCCAATTGGTGGAATGCGACCTGACGCTGGCAGATTTGAATACGATCGCGGAACGTTTTCGTTTCACGCTAATGACGATGCTTCACACGCGAATCGCCTATCCGAAGCAGGACACGAAGATCACCGCGATCCGCGACATCGGACCGCAGCCGGACGTGATGGCGGCGACGCGGAAACCGGAATCCGCGCCGCCAGTCTCGGCGGCCTGATCGTGAGAGCGCGCGCGCTCGATCAACTGCGCGGGTGGGGGGCCGAGACGGGGATCATCCTCGGCTCGGGATTAAGCGCGCTGATCGACCAGGCGGCGTTCGAAGAGAGCGTGGCCTATTCGCAATTCGCGGCGCTGCCAAAAACTTCCGTGCCCGGCCATGCCGGCAGATTTGTCTCGGGAAAATTAAACGGCAAACCAGTGATCTACGCGCAAGGGCGTGTCCATCTTTATGAAGGATATTCGGCCCGGGAGGTTACCGCCGGAGTGCGCATTCTGGCAGCGGCCGGAATCAAGCGGCTCATCCTCACTAATGCGGCCGGAGCTGCGAACGAGAACTTTGCCCCCGGCTCCTGGATGATGATCGCCGATCATCTCAATCTCACCGGAACATCGCCGCTCCTCGGCGCTCCGGAGTTCATCGACATGACGGAAGTTTATTCGCAGAAATGGCGCGCCGCATTTCGCGAAGCCGCGAGCGCGCAAAAGATCATTCTGCACGAAGGCCTGTATGCGGGCTTGCTCGGCCCGCAGTACGAAACGCCGGCTGAAGTGCGGATGCTGCGGACATTGGGCGCCGACGCGATCGGCATGTCCACCGTGCTCGAAGCGATCCAGGCGCGCGCCCTCGGGCTGGAGGTCGCCGGTTTCTCCTGCCTAACGAATTGGGCTGCCGGGCTCGGGGCCGAAAATCTCAGTCACGCCGAAGTGCTCATCGCCGGCAAAGCCGCCGCTGCTGTTTTCTCGCGCCTGCTGGTCGCGGTTTAACGTTTAGAGAAAGGCCAGGCGCGGCGCAGGGCCACCAGCCGGCGCGCGTCTTCCCAGACATAAAACTAAACCGAGAGCAAGAGCTTCACCTAACGAGTCAATGGTCCGCCGATTCTGGGGACTAAAGTTCGGGACGTCTTGCGCGTGGTTCGCGATCTTTCGCCGTCGCCGTGCTCGGTACGGTCACAAACGGTCCGCCTTCGAGGGGCGCGGCCGAGGAGAACGCGACATCCGGCATTTCGCTCGGCAATCCTTCCAGCGGAAATTCTTTCCGCAACGGAAAGTAAGGATAACCGTCCCACATCAGTATCCGCCGCAGATTGGGATGGCCGGCGAAGCGCAGACCCATCATGTCGTAAATTTCGCGCTCGTGCCAGTTCGCTGTCGGCCAAATATCGGAAACAGTCGCGACCTCGCCCGCATCCTCGGAAACGCGCACTTTTATTCGCAAATGAATGGCGAGCGTCATGGAGTAAAGCTCGTAAACAACTTCGAAGCGCGGCTCCTCTCCGAAATTATCCACGCTGGCGATGTCGAGGAGGTAATCAAACGAGAGTTCGTCCTTGCAGAACTTCGCCACTTCGCGCAACTCGGCCGCCCTAATTACAAAAGTCGTTTCGCCTCGGAATTCGATTTTCTCTTGAATCTTGTCGCCGAGTAATTTCCCGAGCGACCCGAGAAGTTTCGGTCCGGTCATGCCAGGACGTCTTCGAGTTGATTCGCCCACGCGCGCTTCTGCTCGCGGAATGAATTTTCGCCCGTAATTTTTTCCTGAAGCTTCATCAATCCCGCCAGAAGCGCTTCGGGACGCGGCGGGCAGCCGGAAACATAAACATCGACGGGGAGCAATTGATCGATCCCCTGCAGAACGGCATAGGAGCGATACATTCCGCCACTGGAAGCGCACGCACCCATCGCAATCACCCATTTCGGCTCCGGCATCTGCTCGTAAATCCGTTTCACGGCCAGCGCCATTTTGTAAGTGACAGTGCCGGCAACGATCATCACGTCGCATTGGCGCGGAGAAAAACGCATCACCTCGGCCCCGAAACGCGAGATATCGAAACGCGCCGCCGCGGTCGCCATCAGCTCGATTGCGCAACACGCCAAACCCATCGGCATCGGCCAGAGAGAATTCTTGCGCATCCAGTTCATCGCCGCATCCAGCCGGGTAAAAATGACGTTGCCTTCGATCTTGGAATCGTAAGCGGCGGGACGGACTTCACGCATGGCGAACACTAAAGTCGCACTTCTGCGCCGCAAGAAGAATCAGGATTCGCGCCGAAGAAACGTCGCAGCTTAACCTGCGGCCCGCAGCGGATAATCGGGCGTTAGATTGATGTGACTGGAAGCGATCACTTCGTGGACGATCTTGCCCAGCTCGGCCGCCTCGTACGGCTTCGCGATCACCCCGCGGAAACCGTAGTCCTGATAGCGGCTCATGGTTGCATCCATCGCATAGCCGCTCGAGACGATTGCGTTCACGGTTGGATCGATCTCGATCAATTTCTTCAGCGCTTCCTTGCCGCCCATGCCGCCTGGAAGAGTCAGGTCGAGAATCACCGCATCGAAACGCTCGCCGGCTTCGAGTTTTTCCCGGTAAATATTCACGCCTTCGAGCGCGCTTTCCGCTTGCGTGACCTGATAGCCGAGGCGCTCGAGAGTAAACTCGACCAGGGCGCGAATCGCTTCTTCATCATCGACCACCAGGACGCGCCCCGTGCCGGAAATAACGTGGTTGAGCTGGCGCGGCGGCTCGGCCGGTAGTTCGTGATGACGCAATGCGGGAAGATAAAGGGTGAAGGTCGAGCCGACATGGACTTCCGATTCGACGTTGATAAGTCCGTTGTGGTTCTTGATGATGGAGTAGGTAGTGGCGAGACCGAGGCCGTTGCCTTTCGGCTTAGTGGTGAAGTAGGGATCGAAAATTCGCTTCACACAATTTTCGGGAATGCCGACGCCTTCATCGCGAATCGAGATACGAATGTAATCGCCAGGAAGAAGATCCGGTATCGCGGGGGAAGTCTCCGAGTTGTAGGAAAAATTATCGCAGCTCACCCGAAGAGTTCCGCCGTTCGGCATCGCTTGATCGGCATTCACGACCAGGTTCGCGATCACCTGGCTGATTTGTCCGGGATCGATTTCCGCCGGCCAGAGGTCCGCGCCAAAAACAAATTCGCTCCTGCTATGAGTGCCTCGCAGCGAGAAGCTGACCGTGTCCTGAATGAGTTTACCGATCGACGCGGTTTTCTTGATGGGCGCGCCGCCGCGGGCGAAAGTGAGAAGCTGTTGCGCCAGATCGCGCGCTCGCAACGAAGCGTTCTTCGCGTCGTTCAGACGCGTCGCCATTTCGTCGTCCGGCGGAAGAATCAGCGAGGCGAGTGAAATATTTCCGATGATCGCGGTGAGCAGATTGTTGAAATCGTGCGCAATCCCGCCGGCGAGCAGGCCGAGTTGTTCCAGAGTCTCGGCCTTGCGTCGCTCGGCTTCGTTGCGCTGACGTTCGGTGATGTCGCGGAAAACGAGCACGACACCGGCAACTTCGTTTTTGCTGTCGCGAATCGGAGACGCGACCTGTTCGATCACGTGGTCGGTGCCGTCGCGCGAAGTCAAAGTCGCGTTCTCGGGCAAACTTTGCAAAATGGATTGGGCCTCGCTCCGGTAGCCGCTTCGCTGCGCCCGCGCCTGCGCGGCCAGATCGATC
>DASXNS010000169.1:0-4768 GCA_036494865.1 Chthoniobacterales bacterium
GACTTTTGGAACCACGGATTTTGATCGGAGGTGTGATTGATCACCAGCTCGGTGATTACTTTCAAACCGCGCTCGTGGGCGGCGGCCAGGAACGCCCGGAAATCCGCGAGCGTGCCGTAGTTCGGATTAACGTCGTAATAATCAGCGATGTCATAGCCGTCATCGCGCAAGGGCGAGGGATAAAAAGGCAGCAGCCAGATCGCGGTAACGCCGAGCTCCTGGAGGTAATCGAGTTTCTCGATCAGCCCGCGGAAATCGCCGATACCGTCGCCATTGCTATCGTGGAAAGTCTTGACGTGGAGCTCGTAGATGACCGCGTCCTTGTACCAAAGCGGATCGGCAGCGGGATCACTCGACGGCTGTGGCATGGCGCTAACTGGTGGCGCAACAATGGCCGCAGCGCAATCGTTCGATTCGCGAGCCAGCGCGGGATTATTTTTTCGGCAACGCCATAGCGTGAGCGGCCACACATTGCCATTCGCCGTTTCGCTCCACCCAGGTGTCGGTGAAGCGATAGGTGTGCGAAAACGATCTGCCCGCTGCGTCTTTTCCGGATTCTTTCGCGATGCCGAGGACGACGGCGACGCTCGGACCGTAAGCGTGGACGGACATGTCACTAGAGACGGCGGATTGGTAGACGTTCTTGTCGTTTTTCGATTCGTCGAGCATGGTCGATTTGCTCCCGAGCTTGCCGCTGGATGATGTACCGACGAAATCATCCGCCACTAACTTTTCGATCAACGAAGTGTCGCGTGTCAGAAGCGATCCTTCCCACTGTTGTTCGAGTTCTTTCAATTTCTCCGCGACCGGACCTTCGTCAGCGGCGGGTAAAATTACTGCCGGCGTTGGAGTCGGAGTCGGTCTTGGTGTCGGAGTTGGTGTTGGCTTCGGCGTCGGCTTCGGTGTGGGTGTCGGAGTTTGTGTTGGTTTCGGCGTCGCCGTCGGAGTTACCGTCGGTTTCGGTGTTGGAATCGGCGTGGGTTTCGGCGTCGAAGTGACGACAGGTTTGATCGTCGCGACCGGGATCGCTCTTGGAGTAGCAGTTGGCGTCCGCCTTGGCGTAGCGGTCGCTTTGGCTCTTGGCGTGGGCGAGGTTTCAGGGCTTGGCGAAAGCATCGGCTGAAAGGGAGTGGAGGCGGCGTCTTGGGCGCGCGTCAATGGCGCTGCAGCCAAAAAAACAATCGCGATGAGCAGAAGACGCTGGCTGTTTGTCACTTTGTTCTCCTTCAAGTTAATTCCGCGGTTTCGAGCAGATCGTGGATGCTAGGCGTCGGTCGCCGCGCTGGTCAAGTGGAATAGAGTATCGGCGATCTCCTAATTGCATTTTGGAAAAAATCCAGCGGAAGTCCCACTCGGGATGACAGACAAATGATGGGCGCGAGGGCAAATCAGTTGGACGAAGTTCGCAGTTGCCACTAAATCTCCCTACCTCATGCGATCGTCTGCCATTTCATCAGGCGTTTTTTCCCCCTCCGGGACGCATTGGCGAATTACTTCATCCGACTACGCATGAAAACGTAGCGCGCAAAATTTTCCATGGATCTTTCACCAAAAAGCGGTTTGCAGCTCGATCCCGATGACGCGCCGATTGTGCGCATGCCCGCCGCCGCGCCCGAGCTCCAACCTGGCGCGCCGACTGATCTCGATCTCATGCACGCGATCCAAACCGAGGACCCGGAGGCGCTTTCCCTTCTCTACGATCGCTACAGCGGAATTCTCAAGGCGCTGATCCTGCGGGTCATTCACAACGAGGCCGAGGCAGACGATTTGCTCCAGGAGATTTTCATGGAGATCTGGAATCAGGCGAAAAATTTCTCCGCTCACAAAGGTAAGCCGCTAGGCTGGATGGTGACGCTAGCCCGCCGCCGCGCGATCGACGGCCTCCGGAAAAAGCAGGCTTACGCGCGCGCCGGCGAGCGGTTGCAAAGCGAAACGGAACAGCAGCCGGACGCCTGGGTCCACAACGCCACGGAAGAAGAAATTACCTTCAGCGACACCCGCATTTTAGTGCGGCGGGTCATTAATACCCTGCCTGTGGCCCAGCAGCAGGCCATAAATCTTGCATTTTTTCGTGGAATGAGTCAGCGCGAAATCGCCGCAAAAACGAATACACCCTTGGGCACGGTCAAGACCCGGCTCGAATTAGGGCTGAAAAAAATTTATGACGGCCTGAAGGAACTGCGAGATGAGCTTTGATGAATTCCAGAACCAAGCACGCCTGTACGTTATCGGCGCTCTGGAACCGGAGGAGAGCGACACGTTCGAGCTGGCCCGAAAAGATTTCGGACAGGCCGCGGAAGATTACATCGGCAAGTGCTACAGCATGCACGAAGCCTTCGCGCTCAGTTTGCGTCCCGCTAAATCTTCCGACGCATTGAAAGAGCGCCTGATGGCAATGGTGCGGAACCGGCAGACGGGCTGATTGGAGCTATTCCTTCTCCAGTTCGTTCAAAATAAATTCCTGGAGAAAGCCGTAGAAATTCACCTGGAATAATCCCAGGTCGCGCCGCGACCCGATCGGTGAGCGATAGTGATCGCACAGCTCGCCTTCGGTGAAATTATATTTCGCGGCGATAACGAGCCGCGCCTGGTTCAAAGCGCTCAGCCACGCCTCCGAGTTCTTCCTCGGAATCCGCAGAGTGCAATTCGCGAACGGTTTCGTGCTCCCGTTGAGTTGCTGCAAATCGGACGCGACGGTTTCAGTAGCAGTTTGAAACAAGCGCTGCAATTCCGGTTCGACGTAAAGTTTCCATTCCGCGCAAATTTCCCGTTCGCTCGTGGCGGCCGGTGCGCTGAAGATGCGCTCCTTCGCGCCCTCGGCGCCTTCCGTGTTCGTGCTTTCCGGAATTTGCCGCAACAGCTCCGCCAGGAATGGATCGAGCTCAGATATCTCGAGGCAATCCTGATCGCGCCGGATGTCCATATCAATTCGTTCGCTCCAGCGTCGCGAGAAGAAGATAGCCATGCAATTGCTGGACGTAGAGTTCGCCGCGTTCGCGCATGCCGCTCCATAAAACCGAGCGGCCTTGCTCGTGGACTTCGAGCATGTGCTTTTCCGCTTTTTCGCGAGGCAGCGCGAAGACTTTCTGAAACACCATCGTGACGTAACTCATCAGGTTGACCGGATCGTTGTGGACGATTACCTGCCAGGGAAGATCGAGCTCTTCCGCGGTGCGAGTTTCTTGTCCGATCTCTGGGGTTTCGACTGATGAAGAACTATACATCGCTGCGAAACCGGCCCGGTCCTCATTGAGCCAAGCCGCGCCACCGTTGCCATTCTCCCCGTGGCTGCCGACTCATGTCGCTTATTTTACCATAGGTTCCAGTTAGTTCAATACGGAGGCAGCGCACCCACCGCCGTCTGCGCGCCTCGGGATGACAACAAGAAATTCCGCGCCCTGCCGTTATCTAAGAGAATTCATTAACTTTGCCTGCACCCGCGCCATTTTCGCGGCATCCGGTGATTTCTTGTCATCAAAACCGTGAAGATGAAGAAGACCATGCGTGAGATAGAGGCGAATTTCTTCGTCGATCGAAGTTCCAAATCGTCGCGCTTGCGCCCGCGCTCGCTCGGTGCTGATAAAAATTTCGCCGTGCTGAAACGTGATGACGTCGGTCGGTCCCGGCAGGCTGAGAAAACGCCGATGCAACTCCGCTATCCGGCGATCTGAAACAAGCAGCAGGTTTATTTCCTCCAGTTTTCTCAACCCGCTCGGACTCGGCGCGGAAATCTCCAGACACTTCAGCAAAATGCGATTCGCAAAATTTTTCAGCGCCACGATTTCGATGCGGATGGCGCGTTGGCGGTTATGCACGCTGATGGCGGGCGCCGGAGAAGTGCGTGGTCGTCTGCGCTTCGATTCGGTTCTCTTCATTATTCGAACGCGATAACGACTGGAAGTTCGTTTCATCCATTTCCGTCACGCGGGTGGACGGCTTTCGGCCTGAAAATTTCGGGTGATGAGCCGCGCGCCTTTGTTGAAGGTGAGGTAAGCCCAGGCCCATTCCATCAGGACCGCGACGCGATTGCGAAATCCGACCAGAAAAATGATGTGGACGAAAAGCCAGACTAGCCACGCGGGGAATCCGCTCAGGTGAATGAAATTCAGATCGGCCACCGCTTTGTTCCGCCCGATCGTCGCCATGCTGCCTTTGTCCCAATAGCGAAAGCGCTGCGGTTTGCCGCCGCAGATCATCGCCAAAATATTGCGAGCGGCGTGTCTCCCTTCCTGCATCGCAACCGGTGAAACCCCCGGTAGCGGCTTGCCATCTCGATAGGAAAAATTCGCGAGATCGCCGATGACCTGAATCTCTTGATGACCGGGAATCGTCAGATCTTCATTCACGATCACGCGACCGGCTTTATCCACAGGGACGCCGAGCGTTTTCCCGAGGAACGAAGCGTTGTTTCCCGCCGCCCAGATTTTTACCCGGCAGGGAATGAACTCGTCCCCGACTTCGAGGCCGGCCTCGCTCAAGTTTTTCGCGTGAATGCCAGTGCGCACTTCCACGCCCAAAGTTTTCAGCTGCTTCATCGCGCTGACCGACAGATCCTCCGGAAAACTGGAAAGCACCCGCTGATCGCCCTCCACTAAAATAACGCGGGCCTGCGATGGATCGATGTGCCGAAAATCTTTCGCCAGCGTGTAACGCGCGATCTCGGCAATCGCTCCGGCCATTTCCACGCCCGTCGGTCCGCCACCGACGATCACAAACGTCATCGCGGCTTTGCGCGCGGCTTCGTCGGAAATTCTTTCGGCATATTCGA
>DASXNS010000170.1:0-3575 GCA_036494865.1 Chthoniobacterales bacterium
TCGTGATCAAAAAATTTCTATCGATGAACTCGGGTCCCAGCTCGATCTCGTGCGCAAAGAGGGCCGTTCCATCATCATCAAAGCCGATCGCTACACACCTTATGAGACGGTGATTCGGGTGGCCAATGTCGCTCTTGAGCACGGCGTGCCTTCGGTTGCGCTCGCCACCACTCCGCCGAAGTGAACGTCTCCGCCGTCGCGCCACCTGTTTTCAGTTGGGACCCGCCGCGCAAACGACGCCGCGCCTTAATCGTGTTCCTGATTCTCTCAGTCGCCTTGCACGCGCTTTGTTTCTACATCTTCCAAATTGTGTACCCACCCACCATCGCGCTGATGCCGCCACCGGCGCGGGTAACACTGATTTCGCCAGATGATCCGGAATCGCTCGCTCTCTTGCGTTGGGTGGAAGCGGAAGATCCCGCGCTCACTACCACAACACAGCGACTACCGGAGGCAAAATCTCTTGTTTTGCCGCCAATTCAGCATCGCCCTTCTTACGCCAGTCATCAGCCAAAATTGAAAACACTTCCTCCACTGACGCCCGATCTCAGTATTCCAAGCTCAGCCGCCACCGGGCCGGTTCGCCTTCCGCGAGTGAAAGCAAATGCCAACGCACCCGGACTCGCGCGCAAAACGACGGCGAATTTTGCCGATCTACCTGCGACATTAGGCGATCCAGTTTTCGCCGATTTCAAATTTCGGCTCACCCGCCCTGATGCACCAGCTAACGCTCGCTTCCGCGTTGCAATCGATGAGCATGGCACGATTCGCTTTTGCTTTTTGATCGAATCTTCGGGCGATCCGGCGCTCGATGAGCAGGCCCGGAATTTTCTTCAGCTTTGCCGGCTTAAGACAAAAGAAAATTCGCCCGTGACGACTAATGGAAGCGCGCTTTTCTGGACGACGGCGACCATTCTTTGGGGTAACGATTTCGTCCCCACCTCGAGCCCCTCCCCCAATCCATCGCCGTGATTCGCGTCACTCTGGCCGCGTTGGTCACGATTTATCTGCTGGTTTTTCTTGCGGCAGTTTTCCTTGTCTGGTTAAGTAGTGAATGGAACCGCAGACGGCGCGAACGAAAAGCTTTTCGCTTCCGGCTGCGGTGTGTCATTTGCGGCTTCGAGTTCGAAGATCGCACCGATGCCTTGCTCCCACGCTGCCCGCGGTGCGGGAGTTTGAACGAACGATTTAAATTCGAACGTATTTGACTTTGATATGGGAATGTGGATTGGCCGTAACCGAAAAGCCCGCGTGACTTATGGTTTCGACGAGATCGCGCTCGTCACGGGCCGCGTCACGATCAATCCTAACGAGGTCGATACTACCTTTCGGTTGCCGCGGCGCGAGGCTGCGCCCTTGGAATTGAAAATTCCGATCCTGGCCAGCGCCATGGATGGAGTGGTGGACGTGCGTTTTGCCGTGGAAATGAGCAAGCTCGGCGGTTTGGCGGTGCTCAATCTCGAAGGCGTCCAGACGCGCTACAAAAATCCCTCGGAAGTGCTCGAGAAAATCGTCCAGGCGGACAAGAACGAAATCACTGCTCTCTTGCAAAGAATTTATCAGGAACCGGTGCAGCCGGAATTGATCGGGGCGCGGGTGCGGCAAATCAAGGATGGCGGCGCGATCGCGGCAGTGAGTTCGATTCCACAACGCGCAGCGGAATTCGGTGCCATCGCCCAGGAAGCGGGAGCCGATGTCTTCGTCGTGCAAAGCACGGTCTCAACCGTGCAACATATTTCATCGGAATATAAATCACTCGATCTCGCGAAATTCTGTCGGGAAATGCGGATTCCCGTGATTGTTGGGAACACCGTCGGCTACGATGTGACGTTCGAGATCATGAGCTGTGGACCGGCCGCGGTTCTGGTGGGAGTCGGGCCGGGAGCAGCTTGCACTTCGCGCGGGGTCCTCGGCCTTGGCGTGCCGCAAGTTACGGCCACCGTCGATTGCGCGGCCGCGCGCGACGCCTATTTCAAAAAAACTTCGCGCTTTGTCCCGATCATCACCGACGGCGGGATGAGCAAGGGCGGGGATGTTTGCAAGGCGTTCGCCTGCGGGGCCGACGCCGTTATGGTGGGAAGCGCCTTTGCCAAAGCCAATGAAGCGCCGGGACGCGGTTATCATTGGGGCATGGCGACTCCACATGCGAATCTCCCTCGCGGGACACGGATCAGAGTTGGCGCGACCGGATCGTTGAAACAAATCCTGTTCGGTCCCGCCGAAGTGGACGACGGCAGCCAGAATCTGGTCGGCGCCATCACCACTTGCATGGGTAATGTGGGCGCACGCGATCTGGCCGAGTTTCAACAAACCGAAATCATCATCGCGCCTTCCATTAAAACGGAAGGCAAGCTATTCCAGACGGTGCAAAACGTAGGAATGGGAACGCGATAGGCACAGCGAGTAAATGAGTTAATGATTCAGAGATTGAATCTGTAGCCATTTGCTTCCGGATTCGTTAAATCATTAACTCGTTAAATCACCAAATGAATAACAACCGCCGCGTCGTTATCACCGGTATGGGTGCAATCACACCCCTCGGCAACGATGTCGAGACTTTTTGGTCGAACTTGAAGAACGGCGTTAGCGGCATTCGTAAAATCGAATCCTTCGACACCTCGGCTTATGATTGCCGCATCGGTGGAGAAGTGCGCGGCTTCGATCCGAAAACTGTTTTCAAGAACCCAAAGGATGTTCGGCGCGCCGACCGCTTTGCCCAGCTCGCGATGGCAGCGGCGAAAATGGCGATGACCGATTCCGCCATTGAAATGGCGAACGAAAATCCAGACCGCTTTGGCGTTCTCGTTAGCAGCGGCATCGGCGGACTAAAAACGCTGGAAGATCAATACACCATTCTGCTTTCCAAAGGTCCGAAGCGCGTTTCCGCTTTCACCATTCCAATGCTCATCAGCAACATGGCGAGCGGGTTGATTTCGATGGAGTTCGGAATGCGCGGACCGAACATGTGTATCGTCACCGCCTGCGCCACCTCGAACAACGCCATCGGCGAATCCTGGCGCATGATCAAATTTGGTGACGCCGATGTTTTCCTGGCGGGCGGTTCCGAAGCGGCGATCATCCCCATCGGCCTCGCCGGGTTCGGCGCGATGAAGGCCTTAAGCACGCGGAACGATGACCCCGAACATGCCTCGCGCCCTTGGGACCGAGATCGCGACGGCTTTGTCATCGGCGAGGGAGCAGGCGTCGTCGTCGTCGAAGAACTGGAGCGCGCAAAAAAGAGAAACGCGAAGATTTATTGCGAGCTTGTCGGTTACGGCTTGAGCGCAGACGCGCATCACATGACGGCTCCGCCACACGATGGCGGAGGAGCGGCGCACGCGATGGAACTCGCGCTCGAACACGCGCAATTGTCAGTCGATCAAGTGGATTACATCAATGCCCACGCTACTTCGACTGGTCTCGGTGACGTGGCTGAGACACGCGCGATCAAGACTGTTTTCGGCGACCGCGCGAAAAGCGTTTCAATTAGTTCGACCAAATCGATGACCGGCCATTTGCTGGGTGGGGCAGGCGCAGTTGAGATGGCGGCATGCGCGCTGGCCATACGCGATGGC
>DASXNS010000171.1:0-4125 GCA_036494865.1 Chthoniobacterales bacterium
TGCTGAGTGTGATCAGATCGCCGCCCCGGAAATCGACGCCGAAGTTCCGGTCGCCGCGAACGTAGAACGCAGTCGCGCCCGCGATGATGAGCGCGAGCGAGCACATGCAGGCGAGGAAACCCTTGCCGAGGAAGTTGAAATTGTGGGATGAGATCAGGTGCAGCATCGAGATGCGCTTCAGCCGTCCGGTGTCCACGAACCAGCTCAGCAAATTCCGGCCGACGATGAGCGCGGTGAAGAGCGAGGCGAGGATGCCGAGCGAAAGTGAAATCGCGAATCCTTTCACCGGCCCGCTCGCGCGCCAAAACAAAATCGCCGCGGTGATGAGGGTGGTGACGTTTGCGTCGAAGATGGAGCTGAAGGCTTTGTCATAGGCCGATTGCACCGCGATCTTGAGCGACTTGCCGAGCGCGAGCTCTTCGCGCAACCGTTCGTAGATCAGAACGCTCGCGTCCACCGCGATGCCGATCGTCAAGATAATGCCGGCAATGCCTGGCAGAGTGAGGACGAAGTTGAACATCGTCAGCGCGCCGAGCAAAAGGATTAGGTTGACCAAGAGGGCGAGGTTCGCGATCAGCCCGGCGAATTTGTAGTAGATCATCACGCAGACCAGGGTGAGCGCCAGCCCGATGAGACCGGCGATGACGCTGGCGCGGATCGAATCCAATCCGAGCGTGGGCGAAACGCTCCGCTCCTCTTCAATGCTGACCGGCGTTTGCAGCGGATTTTCCAGCACGCTGGCCAGACCGCGCGCTTCCTGTTCGTCGAACTTTCCGGAAATTCGCGCACTGCCCTGGTAGATCGGCTCGCGGATGTTGGGCGCCGATTGAATCACGCCATCGAGCACGACAGCGAAACGATGGTTCACATGCGCTTCGGTGATTTTGCCGAACTGCTTCGCGCCCTCGCCGTCGAAATTAAGCGACACTTCCCAACCCTCATTCCCAAATCCGGCGTGCGCTTCCGTGACATGCTCGCCGCCGAGATCGGATTTCTTTTTCACCAGGAGCCTCTCCGGCTCCGTCTTCTTCCCCGCTTCAGCATGGGGCTTGTAGGTTTCAATCCGATAATCCGGCGGGATTACTTCCGTGCCCGCGTCGATCGCGCGCAGCCGGTCGCCATTATCGGGATAAACGAGGCGGAACTCGAGCTTCGCCACCCGCGAAAGTTGCTGGCGCGCCTCCTGGATTTTCTCCGTGCTCAATCCCGGGATCTGCACCAGAATCCGGTCCTTGCCGACCGGACTGATGACCGGCTCGCCGCCGCCGAAATAATCGACGCGCTTCCGGATCACTTCCACCGCCTGCTCCAGCATCGCCGGCGTGATTTCCTTCTCGCCCTTGACCAGCCGGATCAAAAACGAAGTGCCGCCCTGGATGTCGAGGCCGAGCTGGATTTTCTTTTGCGGGGGATAAATCGTGACGATGCTGAACGCAACCAGCAACACCATCAGCGCCGTCGCCAGGATGCGTTTCCGGGGTCCGAAATCGGTGGCGAAATACCAGCCGAAGAGAATCAGGAGGACCAGGCCGATGAGAAAAGTGAGCGCGGGAGTCATGCCGAAAAATTGAAATCTCTCAACTATCCGAATTGTCCGATTTCACCACATTGGTCACCGCCGATTTTTCCATCTCCAGCTTCACGTTGTCAGCTACCTTTACGATCACGGTAGTATCCTTCACGTTCGAGATCAGACCGTGAATCCCCGACGAGGTGACCACGCGATCGCCGGTTTTCAGCGCGGAGACCAATCGCGCCTGCTCCTTTTGCCGCCGCATCTGGGGCCGGAGCATCACATAGTACATAATAATAAAGATGAAAACGAACGGCAGCATGCCGATGAGCCCGGAGCCGACAGGCGCGGGCGATGCGGCTGAAGTTTGTGCGAGAAGAGTAAGGAACATGAGATGAAGTTAAGCGCTCGGCAGCGGCAGTAAGTCACGAAACAAAGCCGGCGAACGGGCTTCTTATTGAGCACAGGCCTGCGGAAATTGCAAGAAACCCTGCGAGCGGGTAGGGGATCAAGCTTTACGATCAAAAGCGGTGGTCATCCTGAGCCGCGCAGACGGCGACGGACCTCGCGATTGCAATCCGCGCTTCCCGGATCGCGGGCGTCATCCGGCGGAGCCGTCGCGAGTTTTATAGTTCGCCATAAACTCCGCCCGAAAGAACGCAAAAGTTCCGTCGCTAATTGCTGCCCGCGCTCGCCGCATTAATTCGAGATAGAAGTGCAAATTGTGGAGCGTGATTAATCGCAACCCGAGAATCTCCTCCGCCTTCACTAAATGCCGGATATACCCGCGCCCGAAATCGCGGCAAGCCGGACACGCGCACCCTTCTTCGATCGGTCCCGTTTGCAGCGCGAACTCCGCATTCTTCAAATTGAGCGTGCCGCCGGCGGTGAAAGCCGTCCCGTTGCGCGCGAGCCGCGTCGGCAGCACGCAATCGAACATGTCCACGCCGCGTGCGATCAACTCGATCAACTGCGGCGGTGTGCCGAGACCCATCGCATAACGCGGTTTGGCCTCCGGCAAATCCGGTACGCTCCATTCCACCGCGTGCATCATGTCCCGCTCCGGTTCCCCCACGCTCACTCCGCCGATCGCATATCCGTCAAAGTCCATCGCCGCCAGCGCCTGCGCGCTCGATCTTCGCAGATCTTCAAACGTTCCTCCCTGCACGATCCCGAAAAGAAGGCGCCTTTCTGTAGTGGCGGCCGTGCCGGCTGCACCGGTTGGATTTGCAGGCGACACGCCTGCCTCTACAGATTCCGTTGTGCGTTGGACGTTTTCTTCCTTCTGCTTTTCCATCGCCGCTTTGCATCTCTCTGCCCACCGATGCGTCCTTTCCAAACTCCGCGCCGCGTAATCATATTCGCACGGCCACGGCGGGCACTCATCGAGCACCATCGCAATATCGCTCCCCAGCGCGGCCTGGATTTCCATCGCGCTCTCGGGGCTAATAAACGTCGGCGTCCCATCCAAGTGATTTTGAAACGCGACGCCTTCCTCCGTGATCTTCCTCAACTTCGCCAGCGAGAAAATCTGATACCCGCCGCTGTCGGTCAGGATCGGCCCGTCCCAATTCATGAAATGATGCAATCCTCCAAAATGGCGAATCACTTCCAGTCCCGGCCTAACGAACAGATGATAAGTGTTCCCCAAAACGATCTGGGCCTCGAGCTCCCGCAGTTCCCGCGGACTGACCGCCTTTACCGAGCCTTGCGTCCCCACCGGCATGAAGGCCGGCGTCTCGATCGCGCCATGACCAGTCGTTAGGCGGCCGCGCCGCGCTTTCGACGACGCATCTTGGCCGAGTAGCTGGAACATATTGCGCGGCAGCTTGCGGAGGGACACCGCTGATCGCAAGCGGACAAAATCGCCGGCCTGCGGCTAAGGAGCAGCGCTTCTGGAAATTTTTCGCAAAACAGAGTCAGCAGACGGAAAATATTGTTGCGGCGTTTGGAATCATTCCTATATTGCCCGCTATCCGCATCAGGTGCGTGGGGAAGTGTGTGGATGAAAGACGCGCCGGCCTGTGCGGTTTTTTTGTCGCCCGGATTACGAGATCGGGCGGCTTTTGATTTAACGAAGATGCCAACAATCAATCAGCTCATTCGGAAGGGACGAAAGAAAGTTTCGGTGAAATCAAAATCACCGGCGCTCAAGAATTGTCCGCAACGGCGTGGGGTGTGCACGCAGGTCATGACGCGGACGCCGAAGAAGCCGAATTCCGCGCTGCGCAAAGTGGCAAAAGTGCGGTTGACGAACGGCCAGGAAGTGATTGCCTACATTCCCGGCGAAGGACACAATCTCCAGGAGCATTCGATCGTGCTCGTGCGAGGCGGACGCGTGAAAGATTTGCCGGGCGTGCGTTATCACATTGTGCGGGGAACGCTCGACTCGTTAGGCGTCGATGGGCGCAGGCGAAGCCGTTCGAAATACGGGGCGAAGCGGCCGAAGGCTGCGGGAGATGCAGGGGCCAAGGAAGCCAAGCCGAAGAAATAAAATGCAATTTCAGATTTCAGATTTCAGATTTCAGATTTTCTAATGCGGAATGTTTTTCAATCGGCAATCTGCATTCTTCAATCATCAATAAATTATGTCTCGTCGGCGGAAAGTTTAC
>DASXNS010000172.1:0-2293 GCA_036494865.1 Chthoniobacterales bacterium
CGCATCCGCTCGACTTCGAAAAACCGATTCTGGAATTGCAGCGCCGCCTCCAGGATTTGAAAAACCATTCCGATCAGCACGACCTCGATTTCGACTCCGAGGTTCAGGCGATGGAATCCAAGATCCGCGAGACTCGCCGGCAAATTTACGACAACCTCACTGCCTGGCAGCGGGTCCAGCTCGCGCGGCACATCAAGCGGCCGTTCGCGCTCGATTATGTGGCGCGCTGTTTCACGAACTGGATCGAGCTCCATGGCGATCGCGTTTTTGGCGACGACAAAGCGATGCCGAGCGGCCTGGCAAAACTCGGTCCGCATCGCTGCGTGGTGATCACCCATCAGAAGGGGCGTGACACCAAAGAAAACGTGAAACGGAATTTCGGTTGCGCCCATCCCGAAGGCTATCGCAAGGCGCTCCGATTGATGCGGCTCGCCGAAAAGTTCAGCCTGCCCGTGATTTCTCTGATCGATACTCCGGGCGCATTTCCCGGAATCGGCTCCGAAGAACGCCACATTTCCGAGGCGATCGCGGTCAACCTTCGCGAAATGATGAACCTGCGCGTGCCGACGGTCGCGGTGGTGATCGGAGAAGGCGGTTCCGGTGGCGCGCTCGGCATCGGTGTGTCGGACCGCGTCCTGATTCTTGAAAACGCCTACTACTCCGTGATTAGTCCTGAAGCCTGCTCCGCGATTCTCTGGAAAGACCGACGCCACGCCGCCGAAGCGGCGGAGGCATTGAAATTGACTGCGCAAGATCTGATGAAACTCGGGGTCGTCGATGAAATCGTGTCCGAACCCGAAGGCCGCGCGCATCGCGATCCCGATCTGGCCGCGGCGAATCTCGGCTCCGCCTTGCGCCAGAATCTCGAACGCCTTGCCGCGTTCTCGATCGATGAGCTGATGCGCAATCGCTACAATAAGTTTCGCAAGCTCGGCAAGTTCTCGGAAGAAGTCGCGCCGGCGAACGACTCGCCCGCCCCGAAGAATTAGCCGCGGGCGAATATGCCGCGAGCGATTCGCTGGAATTTCAGCAGCCGGGCGAGAGAGCTTTCCGGCGGCGACGCCATCGTGGTTTCGATTCCGAAAAGCGGCCGCACCTGGGTACGCACTTTTCTCTGTGCCTATTTTTGCAAGCGTTACGGGCATCCTTTTTCGCTCGAACCGGAGGAGAATGGTGATGCCCGCATCCCGCGAATCATTTATTCGCACGATCGGTTCGAACAGCGGACCAAGGCCGATCGCTGGGATGCATTGCGCGGGAAATACTTTATTCCCGCGGCCGAAGGGCGTCGTGCGAAGATCATCCTGCTGGCGCGCGATCCGCGAGACACGTTTGTCTCGCACTACGTCCAGCTGACCCGCCGCACGCGCGAAACGCCAGATCAGTTAAAGCAAAAAGAAATCGGTGAAGTGCTGCGCGACCCGCGACACGGAGTCGCGTCAATGATTGAGATCATGAACGGCTGGCTCGAAGAATGGTCCGGCAAACCGAATTTCCTTTTGGTCCGCTACGAAGGATTGCAGCGCGCGCCCGAGGAGAGCTTTCGCGAATTGTTGAAGTTCGTCGGCGAAAAATCACCCGACCCGGAAGCCTTTGCTTACGCGCTCGATTTCTCGCGTTTCGGGAACATGAAAAAGATGGAAGCGGCCGGCGCGTTTGCTTCCAAGATTTTGCAGGCGACTGACGTCGGCGATCCCGAGTCGTTCAAAGTGCGGCGTGGGCAGGTCGGCGGGTTTACCGATTATCTAATCGGCGACGATTTGGCCTACGCGAACGAAGCGATGCGAAAACTTGATCCGCAGTTTGGTGGATCGAGCGCTCCGTCGCTCGATGCCAAATAATGCCGGCGTAACCGGGACAACGAAACATCGCGCGCGGAGCGCCCGATCCACCTACGCCGAAAGCAGATTCGTCAGCGCAGCGACGCGCTGGAGGAGACCGCGCTTTCTTGCCGGCGCAATCTTTGCGACGCGCGGAGGCGGTGGCGGAAAAAGAAATCGCAACACCGGATCGACTCGCGCCGCCCAGGCGCCTTCGCTGTGATCGGCGCCCTGGACTTCGACATAATGAAGATCGTCGTGGAGCCGCCAGCCTTTCTCGATGAGCCGGTCGCGCAACGCCGCCGCCCGTTCCCACCCAGGTTCGTGCGTGCCGGTATCCAGCCAGATCTTCAACGGCGGCTTCGCCGTTTCATCGACCTCGTCGACGATGTTATAGATCGCGCAATCATCCCACCAGATCGAGGGCGAGAGGACAGCGAGGCGGTTGAAGTAATTCGAGAACCAGAGCCCGA
>DASXNS010000173.1:0-3352 GCA_036494865.1 Chthoniobacterales bacterium
CTCGCCCAAGAATTTCACGATATCTCTCCGCCGGTCGATTACTCGCTCCTGCCGGCCTGGGTGATTTTCGCCGCAGTCTTCCTGGGGCTTGTGCTCGCCGGCTTGATCGGATGGCGGATTCGCCGCCGTTGGCAACGGCCGGTCGTGAAGTCGGCGCGCGATCGCGCGCTCGAGCAGCTCGATCACATCAGCGGCGAAATGGAAACCTCGAGTCCTTACCAGTTTAGCATTCGCGTTTCCGATATTCTCCGGCGTTACGTCACGGAGCAATATCAGTTGCCGGTCACGCGACAGACTTCGGTCGAATTTCTGAGCGCTCTCGCGCAGGCTTCGCCTTTTTCCGAAGACGACAAATCGCTCCTCGGCGATTTTTTGAATCGCTGCGATCTGATCAAGTTCGCGCGCTACAACGCAACGATCGAGGACAGCCGGCTGCTCTTGGAAGAAGCGACCCGTTTTGTTCGAGGAGGAAAACTTGAACCCGCGTGATTGGTTGCCGGCAAACTCCGCGCTGAGCTTTGCCCAGCCCTGGCTGCTCTTGCTCCTCGCGGCAATTCCATTGCTCGCCTACCTTCGTGGTCACACCGGCCCGGCGGCCGCGCTCACTTTCTCCTCAACCGGCACCTTGCGCGCTCTCGGAAAATTTAGCGCGGCTCGGACCGGCAAATTTTTGCGCGGCATTTTCCTACTCAGCCTCGCTCTTTTTTCGATTGCGCTGGCGCGGCCCCAGCTCGGCAAAAGTCTTACGCAAGTGGATGCGAGCGGGATCGATATCATGCTGGTGCTGGACGTGTCCGGCTCGATGTTAACCAAAGATTTCAGTGTCGGCGGGGACTCGGCCACGCGGGTTGATGCCATCCGCGAAGTGACGCGGCGCTTCATCGACGGCCGGCCTAACGACCGGATCGGAATCATAGCTT
Source organism: Chthoniobacterales bacterium (assembly GCA_036494865.1). Lineage (GTDB taxonomy): Bacteria > Verrucomicrobiota > Verrucomicrobiia > Chthoniobacterales > UBA10450 > AV80. Next base: position 921 of record DASXNS010000173.1, read on the forward strand.
TCGCCGGCCGCCCCTACGTGGTCAGCCCGATGACGCTCGATCACGATTGGCTGCAGCAAAATCTCGAGCGGGTCCGAATTGGTTTGGTGGAAGATGGCACGGCGATCGGTTCAGCCATCGCGGCGGCCGCGAATCGATTAAATGATAAACACTCCAAGAGCCGCGCGATTGTCTTGCTGACGGATGGCGACAATAACGCCGGGAAGATTCCACCCAATACGGCGGCGGAAGCGGTCAAAGCGCTGAAGATCCACTTCTACGCGATTGGCGCCGGCAGCAACGGAGTGGCGCCTACGCCGGTTTTCAATCCGCAAAACGGACGTCCGCTAACCGACATGCTGGGAAATATCGTCTATCAAAATCAGCGTGTTCATTTCAACGAGGCCGGGCTAAAGGAGGTGGCGAAAATCGCGGAGGGACAATTTTTCCGTGCCACCGACACCAAATCGCTCGAGGAAATTTTTCAGGGGATCGACAAGCTGGAAAAGACAACCGTTTCGATAAAAAAATACCAGCAGTATCGCGATCTATTTCCGGCCTGCATCATGGCTGGATGCGGCGTCCTCGTCGCACAAATTCTGTTGTCCCAAACAATCTGGAAGAAACTGCCGTGAAAATTTTCTTTGGGGAACGGCGGAGCGCACTGCGATGAGTTTTGGCGCGCCACAATGGTTCTGGGCTTTGCTTGCTTTACCCGCTCTGGTTGCGCTTTTCGTGCGCGCGGAACGGCAAGCCGAGCTGCGCTTGCGCAAATTCGTTGCGGAGCGCTTGCTCCCGAATCTCGCCCGCTCGGTGGATCGGAGGCGGCGCTCTTCTCGATTCGCACTCACGCTTCTGGGGTTGGCGTTCGCGATCACCGCGCTTTCTCAACCACGCTGGGGTTATACCTACGAAGATGTTAAGCGCAAAGGGCTCGACTTGATTTTTGCCGTGGACACTTCCCGGAGCATGCTTTCGAACGACGTGCAACCTAGCCGCCTCGAGCGGGTGAAGCTGGCCGCTCAGGATCTGGTGAACGAACTCCAAGGCGATCGGGTCGGTTTGATCGCGTTTGCGGGACGCGCCTTCCTGCAGGCGCCACTGACCATCGATTATGCCGCGGCGACCGATGCGATCAACGATCTCGACACGAACACGATTCCGGAAGGAGGCACTAATATTTCGGAGGCGATCAATCTCGCGATCCACACTTTCGGCAAGAGCGCGATCGGCAATCGGGCGCTGATCATTTTCACCGATGGCGAAGAACTTAGCGGCGATGCGGTGAAAACAGCGAAAGCGGCGGAGGAGGCCGGAGTGCGCATCTTCACCGTCGGCGTGGGCACCGCGGAAGGTTCGTTGATTCCGATCAGCGGCGAAGGAGGCGGGACTGCGTTTGTCAAAGACAGCAAAGGCCAGGTCGTGAAATCGAAGCTGGATGAAAAACGTCTGCGGGAGATCGCGGAAACGACCCGCGGATTTTATCTTCATCTGGAGAATGGACCGCAGAGCATGAAGCAGTTGTTTTCCGAGGGACTCGCGAAAATGCAGGCAGGCGATATCGATGCGCGGACATCGCGGCGTCCGATCGAGCGGTATCAATGGCCGCTCGGCGCGGCGATTTTTGTTCTCGCGATTTCTTTCCTGATGCGCGAGCGGAAACCGGCGCGGGTGGCAATTCCGTTCCGGCTGGCAGCGAAGAGAGCAGTTGCCGTGGCTGCGATTTTGCTAGTTTGCACGCGCATTTCCTTCGGCGCCGCGCCAGGACTTGATGCGTATCGGACGGAACGCTTCAGCGATGCGTATCAGGAATTCGAGCGCACGTTGAAGGAACATCCCGAGACGGCAGCCGCGGATAAGATCGAATTCGATGCGGGCGCGGCGGCCTACAAGCTGAAGGATTATGGCAAGGCTTTGAATTCCTTCAGTCAAGCGCTGCTTTCACCGGACGCAGGGTTGCAAGGGAAGAGCCATTACAATCTGGGCAACACACTTTATCAGCGAGGCGAAGCGCAAAAAAGCGATGACAAAAAGCTCACTGATTGGACGAATGCGCTCCAGCACTACGACCAAACTCTCAAGCTCGATCCGCAGGACAAGGAGGCGAAGGAGAACCGCGATTATGTGGCGAAAAAAATCGAGGAATTGAAGAAAAAACGGAACCAACCGACTCCAACTCCATCTCCGCCGCCGAAGCCGGAAGAAAAGAAAAAGAAGGACTCGAATAAAGATCAGCAAAAAGACCAGCAACAATCCTCGAAGCAGAACCAGGATCAGCAAAAGGAGCAATCCCAGCAGAAGGACCAGTCGGGCGAAGGCGATCAGCAGAAGCCGGAAAACGGAAAGGACCAGGAGAAGAAAAAGCAGGAGGGCAAGGACGATTCCAAGAAAGAAGAACCGAAGGCCGGCGAAAGTCCGTCGCCATCGCCCGGAAAGGATCAACAACATCCAAG
>DASXNS010000174.1:0-6378 GCA_036494865.1 Chthoniobacterales bacterium
GGTTGGAATCCCGCGGGCGAGGCCTGTCTCGAGCACCGCTTTCGATTCCGGCAACGTGTCCGCGCAGATCACGCCGGTTATGTGGAGCCTGATCTTCGAATCCTTGAAGTAATCCAGCTTCGGTAAAATCGTCTTGAACGATTTTTTGGTGATCGGGCTCGGGGTCATCCGATCGACGCTGATCTGCATGACCTGAAGCCCGGCCTCTTCGAGTTCCTTTAACAACTTGCGGGTGAGCAAAAATCCATTCGTCGTCAGGCTCGTCGCAAATCCGAGCTCGCGGCAATAGCGGACGATCTCGACCACGTTCGGATGCGTGAGCGGCTCGCCGCCGACGAGCGCAATCCGCATCGTCCCGAGATCGCGGATCTTTTTGATCCAAAGCTTCAAATCCTCCAGCTTCGGATGCGGCTTCGAGTTGTCGTATTCGGTGCAATAAGAGCAGTCGAGATTGCAACGGTCCGTCAGGTACAGGCTGCACTGAAGCGGCTTGCGATCGAAAATGCGCATTCCGGATTCGAGCAGGTTATAGCCGGAAAATTCGCGGCCGATCTTATCGAGCAAGTTCATAGCTTCTGAGGGCATCGACTTTACGAGCGTTGAGCGCGGGTAGCAAACAGCGCCGTAAAGAAGCCGGCCAGGCTTACGACAATGCACAAGACGATGAGCCCCATCACGATTTGATCAGGGCGCAGCGATGGCGTGACGTGCGGATCGAGGTTTACAAAAAAGTCCATGTAGAAAACGCCGAGGGAAAATGCCCAGGCGGCCAGCAAGGCATAGGCTTTTTCGCCGCGCCGCGTCGCGTAAAAGGCGTAGAGCAGGCAGGCTGCCGTGAGGTAGTCGATGATCCACAGCGGGGCGAACTGCCAATGCCCCCAGCTGATGATTGTCTCACCAATCGCGAGGCCAATCGCGAACAACAAAGCGAAATACCTCGATATAACTAAGTGCATGGGACGTTGTAACCAGCGGCAAGGAGGTTGTAAACCACGGGCTCCGGCTCAGGCGCTCGAACCTCGCAACGTCTCGACCGGCGCGAGCTGCGCGGCTCGGCGAGCTGGAACATAGCTGGCAATGAAGGTGGCGATGATGGCGAGGATTGTTGCAAACAGATAGTGTCGCCAGTTCCAGGTCACGAGGAAATGGTTCGCATAAAGAAGGCCGCGGATTTCGATTGGGATTTTGGAAATGCCCCAGGTGAAAAGGGCGCCGACGAGGCAGCCAATCAGGGAGCCAACCGCGGCGATCATCGCGCCTTGCCAGAGGAAGATGGCGGAAATGTCGCTGGAGCGGTAACCCATCGAGCGCAGGATCGCGATCTCTTTCAACTTCGAGAGCACCGACATGGTGAGAACGTTAAAGATGCCGAATCCGGCGAGCAGAATGATCAATGACACCGTGATCCCGGCGGATATTCTTAGAGTGAGAAACAATTGAAGATTGCCTTCCTCACGGTCCTGCCAGGATTGGGCTTCGTGATGGAAAAGATTTTCGAAGGCGCTGGCGACGGCGGGAGCGCGGTCGGGATCGCGTAGCTTGTAAACGATCATTGAGGCGGCGAACGGTTTCTTGAGGAGCGTCTGGGCAACGCGGACGTGGCAATAAACGCGCGAGGAATCGATCGTGCCGACACCGCTGCGCGCGGTCGCGGCGACGGCGAAGCGGCGGTATTCGCCGCCGGGCGAAAGCAATTGGATCACGTCGCCGGGCGCGACCTGGAGCGCGTCCGCCAAACGCGTGCCGATGATGACCGCGTTCGGGTTGTTGCGAAAATTGTCGAGATCCCCGGCGGTCAATTGCTGCGCGAGATTCGTCGTCTGAAGATGCTGGGTCGCGTCGATGCCGAAGAGATCGACGGTTGCGTTGTCGAATCCCGCGCGGGCGCTGACCGTGCCGCGCAAGACCGCGGAGCAGGACGCCACGTCGGCGAACTGCCGGCTGACCCGCATGATCTCCGGCGCGTTCGAGATTCCATCGAGGGCATGGCGGCGGGGCTGATCGGGGTTGCGGACGTTTTTCGGCGGGACGAGCAGGCCGGAGTTTGCGTTTTGAAAACGTGAGCGCAAAAGGAGGGCACCGTTACTGCCCAGGGTCGAATCGATAAAATTTTTCGCGAAGCCCTGGGTTTGGGCCTGGGTGGAAATGAAGATGGCGACGCCGAAAACGACGCCGGAAAGACTAAGGACGAAGGAGCGTTTGCGATGGCGCAGGAAGCGCAACGCGATGTAGAGCGGCGGGGTCACTGGACATTGACGCGCGGCGTGACTTTCGAGACGCGGGTGCGTACCATCCGGCCGGGCCGCAATTTGTCCTGATCGGAGAGGACAACGCGCTCGTCTTCGGAAACGCCGTCGAGCACTTCCGCAAAATCGAGAGTGCGATAACCGATCTTGACCGTGCGCGATTGGACGATGCCGTGTTTAACGACGAGTACCTGGTCTACGAGCAGCGCGCGCGTCGGAATCAAGAGCGCGTTCTCGTGCGTGCCGGTGATGATGTTCATTTCGCCGGTCATCCCGGCCATCAAATTCTCGGGCGGATCCTCCAGATCGAGCACGATCGTGTAACGCTGCGTCTCAGGATCGGCCGCGGGTTGAATGGCGGAAACTTTCGCGCCGAATTTTCGCGTCCGATACGCGTAGACTTGCAGGACCGCTTCCATCCCGACTTTGACTTCGCCGACGTCTTCCTCGTCCACTTCACCGCGCACGTAATTTTTCCGGGAGGCAATCGTGAACAGCTCGGTTTTTTCGGCGACGAGCTCGCCATCAATGATTTTGATGGCGGTGAGCAAACCATCCATCGGCGAGCGAATCTCGGAATTCTTCATCTGCGCTTCGAGTTTCTTGCAGGTGTCATCGAGCATCGCGAGATTGCGGTCGCGCTCGATCCGCTCGGTCTCGAGCAGCGCGCGGAGGCGATTCACTTCACTTTTTGCTTTTTCGTAGTCGACTGCCGGGACATTGCTAAGCGCCGTTAATTTTTCGAGCCGGGCCAGATTATCCTCCGCGCTTTTGAGCGCCTCCGCCGAGGGCAACGGAAGTTCCGCTCGCTCTCTTGCGGCTTCGAGATCGGCGCGAGCTTGTCTCAATTGCCGCGCCGTCGCTTCGTCGGCGATCGTGGCCAGCAATTGTCCCTTCTCCACGGTTTTGCCGATGGCGCCCCTGCCGGCGGACAAAGTTTCGGCAAGTTGAATAAAGCCGGCGTTCTGGGCGCGAACCGGTACGAGCAGAGCCGGCTCGATCCGGACCGTTCCATAAATGGCCGAGATCGCGGTCCCGCGCCTAACGAGTGCTACTTCCGCCACCGGGCAAGTGAGAAAATAGAGGACTCCGAAGACCAGGGCGCACGCGGCCACGACGAGCGAGATGAGTTTCGAACGCGGAAGCTTCAACTGCTCCACCTAATGCACGTTTCCCGAGGTGTCCTCGGAAAATTCAAAGTAGCGGCCGGTGGCGCGCTCCCACTCGGCCCGCGCCACATTCTGTTGAAACGCCGCCGACAAAAGCGCACTCTTCGTCTCCAGAAAACTGCTCTCCGCGGTGCGAAATTCCAGTTGGGAGGAAAGTCCTTCCGTCAGGCTGTTCTGCACCACGACGACATTTTGCTCCGCCGCGGCGATCGCCGCGCTCAACGCTTTCTGGCGCGCCGCGATCGCGTTGAGATTATTATGAATCCGTTTTAGCTCGAGGGAAACGTTCCCTTCCAGCTGTCGCAATGAAATCTCGTTCATCTCGCGAATCGCGCGGGCGCGCGCGACCTGGCCGCCGACTTTACCGTTATCCAAAACGCCCCAGGTGACAGCGATGCCTCCGGTTACTTCCGAAGAGATGATATCGTCCGAAGCGCGAGCGGATCCGCCGTTGGCGCGACGAACCGTCACCGGAATATAAGTGCCGGACGCTGTCGCATCGATCGCCGGATAATAGGTCGCCGCGATTATTTTCTGATCTTCCTCGGCAGCGCGCACCAGAGTGCGGGCCAGTTTCAAATCGGGCCGGTGCGCGAGCGCGCGCGCTGTCTCGGATGGAAGATCGTAGCTGCCCTCGGCAAATTTCAATTCGCCATCCGGCCTAACGAGTTCAGCAGTTTTAGGATCGTCGCCCATGGATGTCGCGAGCAGAAGAAGGGCGCCCTGGTAACCGCGCCGCACTTCCTCGATGCGCGGATCGAGTTCGCGCTCGAGCAACTGCGCGCTGTTCAGCGCGCCGCGATCAGCCTGCCCCGCCTGGTAACGTTCCGCTTGAGTGCTGACGTTTTGCGCGAGACGGTCACGCTGCGCTTCCCCGAGCGCCCGGAGCGAGTCGTTGAACTGCGCGGTGTAAAAAGCCACCCGGGTCGCGTGCAGCTGCTCCACGATCGCGACATTCAATCGCTGTTGCGCAATCAGCAGCTCAATGTCGCCCCGGCGCCGGGAGGGGGGAACGGCTGCGTCCAACAGCGGTTGGGTAAAAAAACCGCGCGCGAAAGCAAAGGGCTGGGTGGTTGGTTCGTCGGCGCGTTTTCCGCCCTGAACTCCGGCCAGGCCTTGTCCTCGCAGGCTGGGCAGACCGATCGCCCGGAAGACAAGCCGCCGGCCCGCGGCTTCTTCGACTGCAACTTTGGCTTCCAGGATTGCGGGATTTTTTTCCAGCGTTCGGCTCAACGCGGCGTCAAGAGTGAGCGCACGAACAGTTGATGCAGCAATTACCCAAACGCACACGGCGGATAATTTGATCGCGTAAATTCTGGGGAACGCACGCGCCCTCGCGTGCTGCCGAGAGCGCCCTCGCCCTCGAGATTTTCTTCTTCGAGCCGTGAGGGACAAGATTGTTACGGCGAAACCTGGTTTCATCGGCCGCCCCCCAAAGTTGAAGGCGGCGCCGCCACATCGAGAATCGGTTTCTCCGGTTCGGTCCGGCCGACTTTTACAGAAAAGCCGAGTGAATCTGGTTCGCGCGCTGTTGCGCGAGCCAGGCGCGCAGTCGCCACATTATGCAAATAGATCGCGCCCAATCGCGTGGTGCGGGTGCGGGTGACATCGGAAGCCGCCTGCAGAATATCGAGCTGAGTTCCCAATCCCGCGCCAAGATTTCCTTTCGCGATTTCCAGCGACTGATCGGCGTTCTGGACGTTGCGCGTTTCGGATTGGAGCACGCGCTCCGCTTGCTCAAGATCGAGAAACGCGCTTCGCACATCCGATGCGACCGATCGGCGCGCGGCATCCAGCGCCAATTGCGCCGCGTCCCGCCGGGCCCGGGTTGCCTGCATTCGCCCCTGGGTCGCGTGTCCGTCGAAGATATGCCAGGTCGCGTTGAGTCCCACAATGTATCCGTAGTTGAATTCCGGGCCGACCAGCGGATCGCGTTCGCTGTAGAGCTCGTAGCCGCCGAAGGCTTCCACGCGCGGGCGAGTCTCGCTCCGATCGAGAATCAATTGCCGGTTCTCGATCTCAACGTCGATCTGGCGCGCTCTGATTTCCGGCCGCGTCACATCGGCGTAAGCGAGGCATTCATTCAAATCCGGATGACGCGGCTGGTATTGGAGTTGGCCTGCCGCCTCAAAAAGCGGTTGGGTTGAAGCCGCCGCCGACCCGTACTCCAGACCGATGACCTGACCCAATTTCAGATGGGAATTTTGGAGCTGCGTCTGCGCGTCGATCAATTCCGGTTGTTCATTGGCGAGGGCGACCTCGGCCCGGCTGACATTGAGCGAGCCGACCGTGCCGGCCTCAAATCGTTGCCGCTGCGTTTTCAGTTCCTCCTCGAAAACACGCACCGATTGCTCGCGGACCCGGACCTTGGCGCGATTCAGCAGCAAATCGTAAAAGCCGACTCGCACATCCATCGCCACTCGATTCACCAGCGCCTGATAGTCGAGTGTGTTCTTTTCCTCGATCAATCGCGCGATCGCAAGCTGGCTCGAGATCGCTCCACCGGTGTAAAGATTCTGCACCATCCGCACCGATGCGTCGTAATCGTCGGGCCGCAACCGCGAAGCTTCCTGGCGTTCGCGCCGCTGGAGCAAACCGGTCGATACGACCGATGGGAGAAAACCGGAGCGCGCCTCGATCACCCCGCCGCGAGCGGCTTCGAGTTGTTTCGCCGCGATCAGGATTTCCGGGTTCTGTTTTTTTGCGATCGCGACCGCTTCCTCGACGGTGTAAACGGGACCACCCGCGGCGATTTTCGCGCACGCCAGTAAAATAATCACGACCCGGACACCGCGGCGCATGCGTTCCATCTCAGGGGGCAGGACTTTGTTTTTCAATAAAAATCCCGCTCGACTAGCCGCTGGCGCGGGATGTTCGCCTGAAATTTGCACTTCTTCGAGAACTATACCTTCGGGATTGCGCCCGCCAAATATGGCAATATTATGACAACCTTCTTGCTCCCG
>DASXNS010000175.1:0-1761 GCA_036494865.1 Chthoniobacterales bacterium
GTTCATGAACCGAATGAACTCGGGCGATTCGTGATTGAGCCAGACGTCGGAGCGCGGCGGATTCGCGGAAGTTTTCCAGAATTCTTTATTGCGCGGCAAAATGTGCGCCTGCTCTTTCGTTAGGCCACGCCTCGCATTGCCGCCGTGACAATCGGTGCAGCCGAGCACGACGTGAGATGCCTGATGCATCGGTTCGATGCCGTTATGGCACTGATTGCAGCCGGCGCTCTTGGCATCGGCCGCGGCCTGCGATTGGTCGATCCAGTTTTGGCGTGGAGGCGCGGCCGGTTTGGTGATGGAAGCTTCCGGCCGGATGGCAGTCGGAGGACCGTAGCCGGAGGTGGGCAAATCCTGCGCCAACGCAAAACGCGAAACACAGAAGACGAAGAAAAAGAAACGTCCAACGTCCAATGGAAGAGGGCGTAGTGGCGCGTTCATCTTTTGTTCTTTTCCGCGGCGCGGATGCTCGCTGCGAAGATGCCTTTGGCTTGTTCCCCCACTTCTACGCCCGGCGTTTCCTGAACCCGCCCATTCCGTTTCATCAATAGGTCAGCGTAATCGTAAAAATCCCGCTATAGAGAAAGTCGTCCACCTTTCCGGCTGAGGGCGATGGATAACCGAAAACCGGATTGGTATTCGCGCGATAAATGTCTTTGTAACCCGCGCCCGGCACCAGAAATCCCGCGCCGGCCGAGACAATGACGTTGTTGGTCAGCAGCGGCCGCCATTGCACACCGAGACTGCAATCAAGCCCGACCGCGTTGCTGGTGTGATTCGTCAGCAGCACTTCCCGGATCGATTCCGTCTCCGCCATCCAGATGTAATTCACGTTCATGAACGCTTTCAATTTCGGCGTGATATCCGCATCGTTCCCGTAGCCGAGAATGATCGCGCCGGGATTGACAAAGTTGGATTGGCCTTCGCTTTTGCTCGTGCGCAAATCGATCACCAGGCTGTCGCGCTGCTTAAAATTCACCGAGCTGCCGCCCAGATTGAAACCCTGGTGCACATAAAAGCTGAAGGGCCCGCCGATGAAAAACGGGCGGTCGAAAATCGTGTCAAAACCAGTCGCGTGCGAGTTCCGCGGATCGGAATCGCCGCTCGCGTAGAAACCGGAAAGCTTGAAGCGCAGCCAATCCTTATCGAGCGAAAGCTCGAGCGCCGCCATCTGCGCATTGATCTGGACGCGCTGTTGCGCGATGCCGTTGAAGCTATCCTCGCCAATCACTTCGTAAAGCGCGTGGGTGAGATTGAGCCGTCCGATATGGCCATCGCCCGTCCAGCCAAAATAATACGCCTGCACATAATGATCGCGCACGCTGCCGATCGGCGCAGGACGGGTGATGAAATCGTTTTCGTCGTAGTGCCGGTCCGCGCCGTCGAAGTTCGCGTGGAAACTCAATTGCGCCGTGTAGCCTTTCGCGAAAAAATCCTGCCGATAAACATTCGCGATCACCACCCGCTGATCGCGCGAATCGAACTTATTCAAGTCCGAATAGGTGTCCTTCTCCCGCATGTCGAACGCGATCAAATTGTATTGCCACTTGTTATTGTCGTAATTGCCGAAGAGGCGGAGGCCGAGGTTCGAATCGTTAAAAATGAAGCCGCGGAAATCGCTCACAAATGGCTGAATGCCGAAGCGCGACGAAATGAAATCATAATTGTTCGTTAGGTCGCGGATGTGAATTTCGGCAAATGCTTCCTGGAGCGCGTACCACTCTTTCTCGCGGGTGGTGTAGCGGGTGTGGGCGAGATCGCCCG
>DASXNS010000176.1:0-2881 GCA_036494865.1 Chthoniobacterales bacterium
CACGCGAAAGCCAGCCGCTTTGGGGAACATCGCCCTTCAACAATCATATTTTTATTTTTCGCCGCCGCGCAGTTGTTCCGGTCGCGGAATCACGCACTGATATCCGCGCTCGGTCAGACCGCTCAGCGTCAGTTCCAAACAACTTGGATGGAAGTCGGGATCTTGCGCTACGCGATGTCCTTCATGAAGCAGAATGATCGTGCCCGGTTTCATTTCGTGCAGAATTTTATCCGCCACCTTCTGCGGGTCGCGGGCCACCGTATCGAAGCCGCGCGCCGTCCAACCGACGAGGGAGAGCCCACGCCGCGCCAGTTCCGGGTGCAAAAAACAATTTCGTAGACCGGCGGGCGCGCGGAACCATCGCGCCGGGCGATCCGGTGCCGCCCGGAGCCATTCTGCGCAACGTTCGATTTCGCGCGCGGTCCTCCTCGGGCCGGCCGCCCAAAAACTTCCGCTGGGATGGCTGTAAGTATGATTCGCGATTTCGTGACCGCGACTCAGGATTTCCGTGATGAGATGCGGATGATTTTCCGCGCGGCTGCCGACGACGAAAAAAGTGGCGCGCGCATTAAAACGCTGGAGCAGATCGAGCAGCTTCGTGGTGTGCGCGATGGAAGGTCCGTCGTCGATCGTGAGCCAGACTTCGGGTTGCGCCGTTTCAAAAGAGCGAATCGCGGGTCCCCACCACTGACAATTCGGGACGAGCGTCGCGTAGAGAAGCAAAAGATGTGAGACGAAGATCGGTGTCAGCGCCATGACAAGGTTCGTGCGAAGGAGGTAGAGCGCGAGGAAAGGGGCCACGCCGGCGAAGCCGAGCAGCGCGGGACGCTGCCAGCGCGAATTATCGTTCCGGACTTTGGCTTGCATGAGTCAGGTTCAAAAGAAGAGCGGCCGCCAGATTCAGCGCGACCGCTGCCAGCCAGACAATTCCAAGCGCCCGCAGCACGGAACCACGCCCAAGTAATTCGCACGCCATCGCCGTTGTCGATATTCCGAGCAGGATACTTTGGGCGCGGCGCACCGGGATCGTTCGAAAAAATCCGAAGAAGCGCAGCGATTTTATGATCAACGCATTGAGGTAGAGAACGACAAGCCAGAAGAGCCAGATCAAAAAAACCAGCAGAATCAGTCGCACAGCTGTGGACCAGGTCGCCGGACCGGCCGGAACAATTGCGGCTGCAAAAAAAAAGTAACTGATGAAATAAACGGCAAGCCCGACTAGCCACGCTTCGGTTCCGTTGTTCTCGATGCGCGCTGGGTTGCCTCCATAAATCTTCACGATGAGGCGCGGCAATGAAAAATAAAAACGCGGTTGAGCCTTAGCGTTCCTGTCCATCGGAAAGAAAAACAGGTGTGAACGCGAACCATTGCGGCCAGTGCTGCGCGATTATTTGCTCAAGAACGGCGCACCACTTTTTCACTGCGATTGCGAGATCCTCTTCGCGTGAGCGGCCGCTCCGCTGGGCCTGGATCGACTCGTGCACGATGATTTTGTAGCGATGAGGAGCAGCTCTGGCGATGAAGAGCGGAAAGATTGGCACCTGCGCAACGAGGGCAAGAACGAACGGGCCAACCGGCAGGCGGACCTTTTTCCCAAACAGACGCGCGGATGTTTCCGCGACATCGCCTTCTACCCGGTCGCCCTGAATCGAAACGATCTCACCGTCACGCAACGCCTTGAGCAGATCGAAGGAAAGAAGAGCGCCGCTCGTGTTATAATCGATCTTAACTGCGCCTTCGCCGGTTTGCGCGAGTGAAGAGTCCAGATGTCGGGCGGTTTGTTGATCCGGCTCCGGGGCGCGCACCATTCGAATCGCGCGATTGAATTTCTGCGCGAACAAGGCGGCGCCGAGGTCGTAATTTCCCATGTGCGCGGTCAGAACGATGGCGCCCCGCGCGGTCGCAAGTTGATCGAGCCATTCGGCGCCGATTATTTCATAAGCAAAGTCTGCCTTGTTTATTTTGTAGATGGCCGCTTCCGTGATCGTCCAGGCAAAGCTGTAAAGGGTCCGGAAAGCCCGCAGGTGATTCATCGCGGGCGACGAACCGGGCAGGACCGTGGCAAGATTAGCGACGATGGCCCGCCGTGCGGGTGCGGCGAAAAAGAAAAAGAAGAAGGTCCAGAAAGAGAGAAGGACCGGGTGGAAATAAAAGGGAAGGTTGTGGATGGCCCAGTCCAAATATTCGCGCCAGAAAACTCCGCGCACGGCGAAGCGCCGCAGCCACTCGCGCGAATTAATCATAAATGCACGACGAGCGCGCGGGCCGGCACGACGCCCAGTCCGCACGTTTCACAGAGGCGCGGCTACGGCAGTCTCGGTCGATGCCGCCGGGCCGGGAACCGCGCCGCGTTCTGGGAGGGGAGTAAGCATCAATCTTAGGTTCGTAAGTTCCGCTCTCCACCAGCGAAAAATTCCTTTTCGGATAAGTTTTCCGACGCGTCTATCCGCTACGAAGCCGTCGTAAAGTTCGCGCCAGCCGGCGTTTCCTTTTCCGTAATAGCCGGTGGCAAGTCGCCGCTTCGCCAGCCTAACGAGTCGTCGATTATAAAATTTCATCAGCTCCGCGAAGAGACGGCCGGCTTTTCCCTCGAAGGGCAAATGCAGAAACTCGCGCTCTGGATCTCGATAAACCGGAATGACGAGACCGATGAAATAAGTTCCGACATCGAGCAAGAGTGCCGCCGACATCAGTTCGGCATCGCCCATGTAATGATATTTGTCCTTGTAGAGCGTCTCAAACCACAGCCGGTAGGTAACCGGATATTGCTCATTATAATATGAGAGAGATTTCCCGACGTCCTCCCCGGCCAGGTTGCGCGCCAACAGATCGGCGACGTAGTAGCTGGTGTAGGAACAGAAATCGAGGCCCGGACTGTAGA
>DASXNS010000177.1:0-2499 GCA_036494865.1 Chthoniobacterales bacterium
GGGCGGGCGTCTCGTGCCGCGCTTGATCGAGCTGCAGGCGTTCCCGAGTTTGTTCGGGTTTCAGCTTTTGATTCTGGGATGCATGCGCAAAGCGTATCCGGCAATTCCGCGCGATTGGACCTCCTCGTTCGGGGGAATAAAGGATGACGCTTACATCGATATTTTGCGACGGACGATTCTCGGCGACGCTAAAACCGAGAACGTGATTCTGCTCGAGATCGAGCCGGAAAAACAGAAAACGCGGATCGATTTTGCGGCGACGGAGACTTTGCTCGGCATTCGCTCTGTCTGTCTTACCAAGTTAGAGAAACGCGGCGGACAATTATTTTACGAGCGCGATGGGCGCGGGGTGCGGATCGAACGGATTTACAATCGCGTCATCTTCGATGAATTGATCCGCCGGCCCGATCTGGATCTGCAATTTCGCTTTCACGATCAGCTCGAGGTGAAATGGGTGGGCCATCCGAATTGGTATTTTCGCATCAGCAAACATTCGCTGCCATTTCTCAAGACCGCGCACACCTCACCGGCCTATTTCGCGGATGAATTTCCGGCGGGCGAGAAAATCGCTGATTATGTTCTGAAGCCGCTCTATTCGTTTGCCGGCCTGGGCGTGGAGATGGAGGTGACGCCGGAAAAATTAGCAGCCCTCGCGAATGCGCACGAGTGGATCCTGCAAAAGAAAGTTCAGTACGCGGAATTTGTCCCGACACCCGACGGACCAAAATCAAAAGCGGAAATTCGAATGATGTTTGTGTGGCCGGCGAACGAAGCGAGTCCAACCTTGGTCAATAATCTCGTCCGAATGAGCCAGGGAAAAATGATGGGTGTCGATTTCAACAAAGAAAAGACGTGGGTTGGATCGAGCATTGCGCTCCATCCCAAGTAAATCGCCTGCAGAGACGCGCGGTTCGCAGTTTATCTTCTTCCTGTAGAGGCGGGCGTGTCGCCCGCACTGTTTCCGTTTGCAGCCGGCACGGCTGCCACTACAGGAATTATGGCTTCAACTCGGCGTTGGTTTCCGCGAAAGCGTTGACGGCGAATTCCAAATCTTCGCGCGAATGCGCGGCGGAAACCTGGGTCCGAACACGAGCCGTACCGTGCGGGACGACCGGATAAAAAAATCCGATCACATAAACGCCTTTGTCGAGCATTCGTGCTGCGAATTTCTGCGAGAGCGCAGCATCGCCGAGCATAATCGGCACGATCGGATGCGTTCCTGGCTTGGTCGTTAGGCCGCGATCGGTCAACGCCGCCCGAAAGAATTTCGTGTTCTCTTCCAGCTTGTCCCGCAGCTCGGTCGATTCGCTCAGCAGCTCGAGCGCTTTAATCGACGCGGCCACAATCATCGGCGCGACCGTGTTGGAAAAAAGATAAGGCCGCGATCGCTGGCGGAGCAGCTCCACGATTCGTTTCCGGCCGCTAGTGAACCCGCCGCTCGCGCCGCCGAGCGCCTTTCCGAGCGTGCCCGTGATGATATCGATCCGTCCCATCACGCCGCGATATTCATGTGTGCCGCGGCCGGTCGCGCCGAGAAAGCCGGTCGCGTGCGCGTCATCAATCATCGTGAGTGCGCTATATTTTTCGGCAAGCTCGCAGATTATTTCCAGCTCCGCGATGGTGCCGTCCATCGAAAAACAGCCATCCGTCGCGATCAACCGGACTCGCGCGCCGCTGCTTTCGCGCAACTTCGCTTCGAGATCGGCCATGTCGTTATGTTTGTAACGAAAGCGCTGCGCTTTGCAGAGTCGGACGCCGTCAATGATCGAGGCGTGATTGAGCTCGTCGGAAATAACGGCGTCCTCGGCGCCGAGCAAGGTCTCGAACAATCCGCCATTCGCGTCGAAAGCCGATGGATAGAGAATCGTGTCCTCCATCCCGAGAAATTTCGTGAGCGCGCTTTCGAGATCTTTATGGAGGTCTTGAGTGCCGCAAATGAAGCGAACGCTCGCCATCCCGAAGCCGTGAGTGTCGAGCGCTTCTTTGGCCGCGGCGATCAGCGCGGGATGATCGGCCAAACCGAGATAATTATTCGCGCACATGTTGAGCACGCGACGGCCGCCGCTGATTTCGATTTTTGCATCCTGCGGGCTGGTGATGATCCGTTCGTTTTTATAAAGACCTTGCGACCGGATTTCCGCGAGGGTGTTTGCGAGTTGCTGATCAAATTCCGCGAGCATCGTTTTAAAATACGCAGATCAACTGCGGTTCGCCAAAGCGAATCGCGGCGCAATTGCCGGGATGTTGCTTATCGTCGCTCTTAGCCGGCGAGGGACCTCGCAAGCACAGATTGTTTTCCGAATCCTAAGGACTCGCTGTGCGGCTCGGGAAGACAAAAAAGCGCGAACACGAACGATGCCGAAGACAAAAAACCGCGTTAGGACGCGAATCGAGCATCTAGTGATTGCGTCCCGAAAAATTTCCTAAAAATACTCTTGCTAGCGTTGTGAATAACTGTTAATAACTCGCGCCATTGCGTAATCGGCACCATTTTCTTCC
>DASXNS010000178.1:0-3540 GCA_036494865.1 Chthoniobacterales bacterium
ACAGTTTTTTGGAAAGCATCATCGGCGCTGAGTTGGTGCGAAAGACCTTTTGGTTTTTCGCGACCATTTTCATCTTCATCTTGTTCGTCAACTGGTTTGGACTGGTTCCGGGCGTCGGCACAATTGGCTGGGGACACCGTCTTGCGAACGGCGCATTTCAGGTCGACCGGCCATTGCTGCGCGGCGGCAACGCCGATCTGAATATGACGAGCGCGATGGCGCTCATTTTTTTCGCCCTGTGGTTATTCTGGGCGATTCAAGCCAACGGCGTCGGCGGTGTTTTGTTGCACATTTTCGGACCGAAAGGCGAAAGTAAAGGCATCATGAAAATCGCGATGGTCGGAATTTTCTTCGTGGTCGGACTTCTCGAAGTCGTCTCGATTTTGTTCCGCCCAATTTCGCTGAGTTTCCGTCTTTACGGAAATGTTTACGCGGGCGAAACAATTCTCGAATCGATGTCCACTATGGTCCCGTCGCTCTCGTGGCTCATTCCGATTCCATTTTATTTCATGGAGCTGCTGGTCGGTTTGGTCCAGGCGATGGTCTTCATGCTTTTGACCGCGGTCTTCACGTTGTTGATCGCGCAACACGAGCCGGGACATGAGGCTCACCATTAAAAATTTCGGCGGCTATGACCGTGGTTCCCGCGGAGGTCGCCGAGGAAACAAATAAGAAAGACAAATATGTTATTACCAATGTTGGCAGAAATGAGCGGAAGTATTCATATCGGTTTGGCGGCGCTCGGCGCGGCCATCGGTGTCGGTTTGATTGGCATGGGCGCGTCGTCCGCGGTTGGTCGCAATCCCGGCGCGGCTACTCCGATTCTCGTGCAAGCGATTCTCGCGATTGCATTCGCGGAAGCGATTGTCTTCTACGCGCTCTACCTCGCGCCGAAATAAGGGCTGATAATGCTCGCGACGTTTTTAGCAGCTAGTGCGCTCGATTCCGCGCGCGAAACGCTTGAGACCTTCGGTTGGAATCTCCAGCTCTTCCTTTCGCAGGTCATCAGTTTCGTAATCGTCGCTCTGCTCCTGCGAAAGTTTGCTTACAGGCCAATTCTAGCGATCCTGGAGGAGCGCCGGCAGCGAATCGCCGAGGGTCTCCTGAACGCGGAGAAGATCAAACAGCAACTGGCCGAAGCGGAGCAGCGCCATGCGGAAATTTTGGCAAAGGCAAACGCGCAGGCGCAGAAGATGATCGACGAGGCGCGCGAAAGTGCCAGCCACGTCGCCGAGCGAAAACAGCAGGAAGCGATCGTGGCGGCAGAACAAATCGTGGCCAAGGCGCGCGAAGCCAGCGCCATCGAGCACGAACGAACGATGGCGGAGTTGAAGCGCGAGCTCGGCCGGCTCGTGATCGACACCACGGCCAAGGTCACCGGCAAAGTCCTTACTCCGGAAGATCAGCAGCGGTTACAGGAGGAAGCAGCGCGCAGTCTCGCTTCTTAATTTCCGAGCGATGAAGATCAATAAAGAGACGCGGCAGCTTTCAAGGGAACTTCTCCGCGCCAGCTTCACCGATGGCCAGCTGGACAGCGGACGAGTCGCGTCGCTGGTTAAATCGTTGATCGAAAAGAAGCCGCGCAATTACATCAAGATCCTCGAGGCTTACAAACGTCTCCTTCGGCTCGAAGTGGAAAAGCGCAGCGCGACGATCGAGACCGCGAGTGAGCTCGCCCCGGAAGTGAGCACGGAACTCATCGCAAGTCTGAAGCGCAAATATGGCAGCGATCTGGCCACCCGGTTTGTCGTAAACAAAGAGCTGCTGGGTGGAATGCGGATTCGGGTCGGCAGCGATGTGTGGGACAGCAGTGTGCGCAACCGGCTGCAACGTCTCCAGCAGCAACTTTAACCTATTACTTATATGAGCAGTATCCTGGAAGAAATTGAAACGCAGATCGCGGGTCTCAAAACGACCACCAGCAAGAGCAACGTCGGCGTGGTGCGCGAGACGGGCGACGGTGTCGCGCGAATCGAAGGCCTGAGCGATGTGATGTTGAACGAGATGATCGAGTTTTCGGGGGGCGTCTTCGGTCTCGCTCTGAACCTGGAAGAAACCGAAGTGGGCGCGATTCTCCTCGGCGATACGACGCAAGTGATGGAAGGCGATGAAGCCAAGACGACCGGAAAACTTCTCCAGGTGCCGGTGGGCAAAGCGCTGCTCGGTCGGGTGGTCAACACGCTGGGTCAACCGCTCGACGGCAAAGGACCGATCAAATCGGAGACGGCGTATCCGCTGGAAAAAATTGCGCCAGGCGTAATCAAACGAAAAAGCGTCAGCCAGCCGGTGCAGACTGGCATCATGGCGATCGATGCGATGATTCCGATCGGCCGCGGCCAGCGCGAATTGATCATTGGCGATCGCGCGACGGGAAAATCCACGATTGCGATCGACACAATCATCAGCCAGGCGCGGCTGAATAAGAATAACGAGAACAATAAAGATTACCGTCCGCTTTACTGCATCTACGTCGCGATTGGTCAGAAGAATTCCAATGTCGCCCGGGCGCTTGCTGTGCTGGAGCGCGAAAACGCGATGCCTTACACAACGATAATTTCCGCGCCGGCTTCCGACACGGCGACCAACCAATATCTCGCGCCGTTCGCCGGCGCGGCGATGGGCGAATGGTTCATGGACCACGGAATGGACGCGCTGATTATCTATGATGATTTGTCGAAACACGCTGTCGCATACCGGCAAGTCTCGCTCGTGCTGAAGCGCCCGTCCGGACGCGAAGCTTATCCCGGCGACGTTTTTTATCTTCACTCGCGTTTGCTGGAACGAAGCGCGCGGGTGACCCAGGAAGCCGGCGGCGGGTCGTTGACCGCGCTGCCGATTATCGAGACGCAAGCGGGCGACGTTTCCGCTTATATTCCGACCAACGTTATTTCGATTACCGACGGTCAGATTTATCTGGAGACCGATCTTTTTTATCAAGGCGTGCGGCCCGCGATTTCTGTCGGTCTCTCTGTCAGCCGCGTCGGTTCCGCCGCGCAGATCAAGGCGATCAAACAGGTCGCGGGTAAGATCAAATTGGACTTGGCGCAATTTCGCGAGCTCGCTGCTTTCGCGCAATTCGGTTCCGATCTCGACGCGGCGACCAAAGCGCGGCTCGATCGCGGGCAGCGAATCGTCGAGCTCTTCAAACAAATTCAATACAATCCGATTCCAGTGGAGGAACAGGTCACAGTCCTCTGGGCGATGCAAAACGGTTATCTCGATTCCATTCCGGTCGAGAAGGTGAAGTCTTTTCAGGTAAAGCTGCAGGATTATCTGCGGACGCGAAAAGAAAGCCTGCTCGGCTCAATCGTTTCCAAAGGCGCCCTCGACAAAGAGCTTGAAGGCGAACTCGCCGCGGCGCTCGATGAATTCAAATCGACCTGGCAATGATTTCGCTGCCGTCGCTGGAATCAATCTCTTCCCGCAAAATCGAATCGGTAGCGAAAAGATTTTAGATCATGGCGAACACACAAGACATACGGCGCCGGATCAAATCGATCCGCAACACCGCGCAGATCACCAAAGCAATGCAAATGGTGG
>DASXNS010000179.1:0-7334 GCA_036494865.1 Chthoniobacterales bacterium
TCTGATCGGCATCGAGCTGATGCTCGCCGCGGCGAACCTGAACTTCATCGCTTTCTGGCGTTTCAATCCACAAACGCCATCGCCCACCGGTGTAATGGTCGCGATTTTTTCTATTGCGATCGCGGCTGCCGAAGCAGCCGTTGGTCTCGCTTTGGTCATCGCCGTTTATCGCCATTATCGCACGACCAACGTCACAAAACTCGATCACCTCAAAGGATGAATTCCTATTTCTTTTCCTCGCCTAACGAATCAATCACGCGCATGAGCCCATTGACGACCAAAGGCCGATGACTTCCTGGATCGTTCCCTATCTCTGGCTAATCCCAGCGGCGCCGCTCGCCGTCTCGCTCTTAATTCTGAGCCTCGCGAATTCACGCCGCACCGCTGCAGCCGCACTCGCCATCACAGGACAGATCGTTGCACTCGTTCTCGCCGTCCTTGCATTCGTGCCGACACTGCAACAGCCCGGCTGGCGCGCCTTCCACAATTTCACCTGGTTTACTTTCGGCCAGAACGCACTGCGTCTCGGCTGGGTGCTCGATCCACTCACCGCCGCAATGCTGTTGATGATCACGTTCGTCGGTCTCTGGATTTTCGTCTTTAGCATCGGCTACATGGCCGGCGACAAAAATTTTTCTCGCTTCTTCGCCTACCTCTCTTTTTTTTCCGCCGCGATGCTCGGCCTGGTCATCGCCAACAGCTTGCTCCTTCTTTTTGTCGCCTGGGAATTGGTCGGCCTCGCGTCCTATTTGCTCATTGGTTTCTGGATTCACAAACCGAGCGCAGCTGCTGCCGCAAAAAAAGCATTCATCACCACCCGGATCGGCGACATCGGATTATTTATCGGTCTTCTCTGGCTCTACCGCAGCAGCGGCACGCTCCTTTTTTATGACGGTGGAAAAGGTTGCCTGGAAAACGCCGGACTTCTTGCGCTTGGCGCCAGCGCCACCTTCGTCGCGCTCCTCGTTTTTTGCGGCGCCGTTGGCAAGTCCGGACAATTTCCACTCCACGTTTGGCTCCCGGACGCGATGGAAGGCCCGACGCCGGTCAGCGCGCTCATCCACGCTGCCACCATGGTCGCCGCCGGTGTGTTTCTCGTGGCGCGGGTCTATCCGATCTTCTCGTTAGGCGGAATCGCCGGCGTCACGCCTTCGCTCACGGTCGTGGTCTGGATCGGAGTGATCACCGCGCTGATGGCCGCGCTCATCGGCATCGCCCAATTCGACATCAAACGCATTCTGGCCTACTCCACCGTCTCGCAATTGGGTTTGATGATGGTGTCGTTAGGCGTCGGCGGCGTCGCAGCCGGGATCATGCATTTGCTCGCTCACGGCTTCTTCAAAGCGCTCTTGTTCCTCGGTTCCGGCTCGGTCATTCACGGCTGCGACGAGGAACAGGACATCCGCAAAATGGGCGGATTGCGAGGGGCGATGCCGGTCACATTTTTCACCTATGCCATCGGGATGATGGCGCTCAGCGGTGTGCCGCTTTTCTTTTCCGGCGCCTGGACGAAAGAAGAAATCCTGGATGCCACTACCCATTGGCCCCGATCGCACCTGCCCCATTACCTGATGATGGCGGGCGTGGTCCTGACTGCGATCTATATGACGCGACAGATGATCTATGTGTTTTTCGGCCATCGGCGCGCAGCGTCCGAGCACGCGCGCGAGAGTCCCCCGGTGATGACCATTCCGCTGATCGTACTCGCGATCTGCTCGATCATTCTCAGCGTCGTCCTCACTCCTGCGTGGCCGTGGCTTCACGATTATCTCCTCGGAGAGCCGGCGCATTTTCAGATCGCGCAACTCATCCAGCCGATGCTTCTGGTTTCGTTTGCGCTCGTGGCTGTGGGTGTCGGACTCGGTCTTCTCGTTTATCGCAAAGCCGCTGTGACCGATCCTCTCGCCCAAGTCCAGCCGGCGCTATTTCGCTTTCTCGAAAACAAGATGTGGCTCGACGAACTTTACGCGCGAACCGTCATTGCTCTTGCCCGAATGGCAGCGCGCACATCCGATTTAATGGATCGCTATTTCTGGGATGGACTTGTCCGCGCAGTCGGCGGGCTCGGACAGATTTTCGGAATTTTCAGCACGACCTTCGACGAACGCGCGATCAACGCCCGGGTTGATGGCGGCGCCAGCGGGACGCGCGGCCTCGGGCGGTTTCTTTCCGCGAGACACTCCGGGCAAATCCAAACTTATCTCGCCGCAGTCGCTGTCGGAATGCTGGCGCTCCTCCTCCTTTACGCATGGCTGGCATGATCACAGCGCTGATTTTTCTTCCGCTGGTGGGCGCCTTGTTCATTGGCGTCGTGCGCGAGAATCAAGCCCGCGGCCTCGCTCTGGGATTCAATGCGCTTACCGCGATCGTGGCATTCGCGCTCTGGCGAAATTTCGATACTGCTGCGGCCGGCGTTCAACTCATGGAACGTCACGCCTGGATTCCCGCCATCGGAGCGGAATACGTCGTCGCCATCGATGGCCTGAGTCTGCTGCTGGTGTTTTTGACCTCGCTTATTTTTCCGTTCGCCTTTTTCGCGCAACGGATGGGACGCGGCTTCTGCGCCCTGATGCTGGTGATGCAATCGGCCCTCTACGGCACCTTCACCGCCCAGAATTTCGTCCTCTGGTTTTTGTTTTACGAAATGAGCCTGATTCCCGCGTTTCTGCTCATCAAAATCTGGGGCGGCGAAAACCTGGATCGCGCGGCCACCAAATTTTTCGTTTACACTTTCCTCGGCAGCGTCGCGATGCTGCTTTCTTTTCTCGGAATTTATTTCGCGAGAGGCACTTTTGATTTCGCCGCGCTCGCTGCTCTCGGAAAAACCGGCTTGCTCGCCGGCAAGATCGCATGGCTCGCCTTCGCCGGAATCTTTCTCGGCCTCGCGGTGAAAGTGCCGCTCTTTCCTTTCCACACCTGGCTGCCGGATGCCTACGAGACCGCGCCCGTCGGCGTCTCGATGGTGTTGACCGGTGTGCTTTCGAAGATGGGCGTTTACGGTTTCGTGCGGCTGCTTCTGCCGCTCTTTCCGCACCAGATAAAGATCGTCGGTCCGTGGCTGCTCGGTCTGGCAGTTTGCTCGATTGTTTTCGCCTCGCTGGCGGCGTGGGCGCAATCGGATTTGAAACGGATGGTCGCTTACTTATCGATCAATCATCTCGGCTATTGCATGCTGGGCTTGTTCGCACTGACCGCTTCGGCCACCCGGCCTTTGCTGGAAATGGAGGCGGCCTTGAGCGGCGTATTCATCCAAATCTTCAATCACGGCATCACCGCCGCTGCTTTGTTTTATTTCGTCGGATTGCTCGAGCAACGTCGTGGACTGCGCGGCCTCGACGACTTCGGCGGATTGATGCAACGCACGCCGTTGCTCTGCGGATGGATGAGTGTCGCGATGTTCTCCTCGTTAGGTCTGCCGGGATTGAATGGATTCATCGGTGAGTTTCTCATCTTCAAAGGCTCCTTCGCAGTCGCTGCTTCGTTCACGGCTGTTGCCGTGATCGGTCTGCTCGTCACCGCGATCGTGTTCATGCGCGCGATGCAAGCGCTCTTCAGCGGGCGGTTGTCGGAGAATTGCAGCGCCTTTCCCGATCTCTTGCGCAGCGAGAAGCTCGTGGTTGTTCCCGTCACGCTCGTCATGTTCGCGATCGGCATCGCGCCGCAATTCGTGCTCAACATTTTCAACACCACCGTTGTTCACATGGCCCGGTTGTTTAGTTGAGTCGTCTGAATGGGTAAGGAAATCATTCAACTAGATCTGGCCGCGCGCTATCGGACAGCCCATCGCCGATGATCGCGTGGACCATCTACGTTACGTTTGCGGGCGCGTTGTTGCTGCTTTGCTTGCCGCCACTCTTCGCGCGTTGGATCGCTCTGGTTACGGCGCTTGCAGGCTTCGCCGCGAGCCTGATGGCATTTTTCAC
Source organism: Chthoniobacterales bacterium (assembly GCA_036494865.1). Lineage (GTDB taxonomy): Bacteria > Verrucomicrobiota > Verrucomicrobiia > Chthoniobacterales > UBA10450 > AV80. Next base: position 3,924 of record DASXNS010000179.1, read on the forward strand.
TGCGGCCGATTTGAGAACTTTTGCGACAATCGTGCGCGTCCCGTGGGTGCCGGCGCTCGGGATGGAGTTTCATCTCGCGGCTGACGGCATCAGTCTTGTCCTCACGTTGGTGACGGGCCTGACCGCAGTCAGCGCGGTCCTTTTCTCCTGGGACGTCGAGCATCGGCCTAACGAGTTCTTCTTCTGGCTGCTGCTCGTGGTCGGCGGATCGTATGGCGTTTTCCTCAGTGCCGATCTGTTCCTGCTCTTCGTCTTCTACGAGCTGGTCATTGTCCCGAAATATTTCCTGATCGCGATCTGGGGATCGACCAACAAGGAATATGGCGCGATGAAGCTGACCCTCTACTCGTTCTTCGGCGGGGCGCTGGTTTTCCTCGGCATCGCAGCTGCCTACGTCACCGCCGGTTCCTTGGACCTTCAACAACTCGCGCAATACAAGTTCGCGCCCCAGTTCCAGGCCTGGGCTTTTCCGGTGATGTTCCTCGGTTTCGGGGTCCTGGCCGGCATCTGGCCGTTGCACACCTGGGCGCCGACCGGCCACGTCGCCGCGCCGACTGCCGGGTCGATGCTGCTCGCTGGTATCGTGATGAAACTCGGCGGTTACGGCGGGCTTCGCGTCGCGATGAATTTGTTCCCGGACGGATTCCATCTCTGGAGCAAATGGATCGCGCTGCTCGGCGTGATCGGGATCACCTATGCGGCGGCAGTGGCGTTGCGGCAGCGCGATCTGAAATTCGTGATCGGCTATTCAAGCGTAAGCCATATGGGCTTCGTTCTTCTCGGACTCGCAACGGCAAACGCACTCGGCGTCGGCGGCGCCGTTCTGCAAATGTTTTCGCACGGCGTGATCGCAGCCCTGCTCTTCGCCGTGGCCGGCCGGATGATTTACCGCCGCACCCACACCCGCGATCTCGGCAATCTTTCGCGGATGAACCTGACCCGCGCACTTCCGTTTGCGGCTTTCTCGTTTGTGATCGCATCAGCAGCATCAATGGGTATCCCTGGTTTCAGTGGGTTCGCGGCCGAGATCACGATCCTCATCGGCGTGTGGAAAACTTATCCGCTGGCGGTTTTGATCACCGGTGCAGGGATGGTGCTGGTCGCGGCGTTTACCCTGCGCGCACTGAAGAAAACATTTTTCGCCGACGTCGCCTTGGTATCTGGCGCGAAGATTCCCATCACGCCGGTGGAAGAGTTTGTCCCGATCACGGTCGCAGAAAAACTCGGCGCCGGTCTGCTCATCTTCGCGATCCTGGCAGTTGGCATTTATCCAAAACTTTTGCTCGATCGAATCCTGCCCGCAGTGGAAGCGATGAGGTTTTTAAAATGACAACACATGAGCTACCTCGAACTCCTTAAGCTCGCGTCACCGGAAGCAGTCGTCAGCCTGACCGCGCTCGCAGTCCTTGCCCTCGGGCTTATGACCGGACGCGGCGCGGGAATTTGCTCCGCCGTCGCCGCCGCCGGCCTCTTCTTTGCGGCGGCAACCGTGCTCATGTTGCCCGCGCAAGCAACGCTCTTCGGCGGAATGCTCGTGATCTCTCCGCTCACCTCGCTCTTCAAAATCATCTGCCTCGCGCTCGCTTTTTTCACAGTGATCCTCGCGCGCGGCGCGCATACTCTCCAGAACCGCGGCGAATTTCTCGCGCTCCTTTTGCTCGCCACCATTGGGCTCATGCTCCTGGTCGGCAGCGAGGAATTGCTGATGATTTTCATCGGGCTCGAGCTCACCGGCCTCTCGCTCTACGTCATGGCTGGGTTCGACAAACGCGACCCGCGTTCCGGCGAAGCCGGCCTCAAATATTTTCTCTTCGGCAGCACCGCGAGCGCGTTCACCCTTTTCGGACTAAGTCTTGTCTATGGCATCTGCGGCGCGACCGGCCTCGCGGCGATCGGACAGAAACTAAGTGCCGGCTCTACTCCGCCCCTTCTCTTCGCCGGCATCGTGATGACTCTTATCGGCTTTGCTTTCAAAATCGCCGCGGCGCCTTTCCATCTTTGGGCGCCTGACACTTATCAAGGCGCGCCGATCCCTTCCGCTGCCTTCATTGCATCCGGCTCGAAGGTCGCTTCCTTCGTCGTGCTTGGAAAAATCGTGCTCATCGGCTTCGCTCCCGTCCACGGCAGCGCCGCCTGGCACGCGCTGATCGCCGGATGGTCGCCGGTTTTGGCCGCGCTTGCCGCGCTTTCGATTGTAATCGGAAATCTCGCCGCGCTCGCCCAATCCAATGTCCGCCGTCTGCTCGCCTACTCCGCTGTCGCCCACGCCGGCTACACTTTGCTCGGTCTGGTCGCCGGCGGCAGGGAAGGATTCAGCGCCACGCTTTTTTACACGACGGTTTACGCCTTCACGCTGGTAGGCGCGTTCGGCGTCGTCGCGCTCGTCCGCCGCGAAACCGGCGGCGACGACATCCGGAATTTTACCGCATTGGGCGCGCGTTCGCCATTGCTCGCCGGTTGCATGGCGATCTTCATGCTCTCCCTTGCCGGCCTGCCGCCCCTCGCCGGTTTCTTCGGAAAATTCTATCTCTTCAGCGCCGCGATGCGCGCCAGTGAAAATCACGGCCTGCTCTGGCTGGTCGCGCTCGCGCTCCTCGGCAGCCTCATCTCGCTCTATTATTATCTCGCCGTGCTTAAGGCGATTTTTGTGGATGAATCCGCAACGAACATTCCCGCGATCAAACTCGATTTCCTGCAACGCATCTCGCTCGCCGCGCTGGCGGCCATCATCCTCTTTCTGGGTCTCTGGCCCACGGCTCTTGTTACTCGCATTCTCGCATCGGTCTGAACAAAGACGGCGAGTTGATTGGGCGGACTTGACGCATCTGCGCACTTCTTGTCAAAATCGCCGTCATGAACATTCGCACGATAGCAATTAGCTTATTCGCCCTTTTTACGAGCGCGTCCCTCTGCCTCGCCCAAAGTCCCAGCCCTGCCGCGGCGAGCGCAGCGACCACCGCCGCCTCCAGCTCGGCGACGACGAGCGGGCAGCCGAGTGACGCCGAGCTGATGGCAAAAATGATGGAGATGTCGAAATTAAACGACAACCACAAGCTCCTCGCGAGCCTCGCCGGCACCTGGACTTACAACGTGACGATGTGGATGGCCCCTGGCGCGCCGCCAAGCAAATCCATCGGCACCGCAGTCCGGAAAACGATTATGGACGGCCGCTATGTGCACGGCGATTACTCGGGCAAATTCCAAATGCCCGGGGCCGACGGGAAGATGAAGCAGATGGACTTCAAAGGCTCGTCGCTCGACGGTTACGACAATGCGAAGCAGAAGTTTGTTTCCGCATGGATCGACAATATGGGCACCGGCATCCTGCTCTTCGAGGGAACCTACGATCCCGCTACCAAGGCCTTCACTTTCACCGCCGATGAAGAAATGCTCCCGGGAATGAAGACCAAA